>CAZPXE010000493.1:0-2974 GCA_964590545.1 uncultured Rhodobacterales bacterium
CAGGCCAATGGCGATGCGGGCGGCCTCGACGTCGAGCCGTTCCAGTTTGCCGCCGATGGGGTTGTTCGGATCGATCCGGCCCAGCACCACATTCGCGTCAGTGACGGTGGGCCGCGTGTTGCCGCCGCCATAGGCCACGGGGCCGGGCTCGGACCCTGCGCTTTGCGGGCCGATATTCAGCAGCCCGCCCTTGTCGACCCATGCGATAGACCCGCCGCCTGCGCCGATGGTCTGGATTTCGATCATGGGCGTGCGCACGACCATGCCGAAATCGATGGAGGTTTGGGGCGAGAGCATCGTCTCGCCCTGTGCGATTAGCGAGACGTCGAAGCTGGTACCGCCCATATCCCCGGTGACGATGTTGGGAAAGCCAGCGGTTTGTGCGATGTAACCTGCGGCGATCACCCCGGCGGCGGGGCCTGAAAGGGCGGTGCGCACGGGCAGAGCGCAGGCGGTTCCCGCGCTCATCACGCCGCCATTGGATTGCACGATCAGGAACTCTCCGCCGAAGCCGCCGGTTGTGAGGGCGGTTTCCAGCCGGTCGAGATAGCCTGCCACTTCGGGCTGCAAATAGGCGTTGAGGGCGGTGGTCGAGAACCGCTCGAACTCGCGGATTTCCGGCAGGATTTCGGCGGAGGTGGCGACATGCGGGTTGGGCCAGATCGCGCGGACGACCTCCGCCGCGCGCGCCTCGTTTTCGGGGTTCGCGTAGGCGTTGGCGAACAGAATAGCGATTGCCTTGCAGCCTTGATCCAGCAGCTCTTGCGCGGCGGCGCGCACGGCGATCAGGTCGACGGCCTCGCGGATGGTGCCATTGGCGAGGGTGCGTTCGGGCACTTCAAGGCGCAGATTGCGCGGGACAACAGGGTCAAAATTACCGCGCAGGCCCCATGTGCGGGGGCGGTCGCGGCGGCGCATTTCGAGCACATCGCGCAGGCCTGCGGTGGTGATGATGCCGATCTTCGCGCCTTTGCGTTCGAGCAGCGCGTTGGTCCCGGCGGTGGTGCCATGGACGACGCAGGACATATCCGACAGGTCCGGCACATGCTGGCCGATGCCCGCGAGGAAGCCGCCCGATTGGTCGGGGCGGGTGGTTGGAACCTTGGCAACCTCGGCCCGGCCCGTCGCCTCGTCCAGCACGAACACATCCGTGAACGTCCCGCCCACATCGACGCCGACGATCTTGCTCATGTCTGCGCCTCCTGCCACGCCGGGCCATAGGTTTGGGTGGCGTAATCGGCGGTGAGATAGCCGAGCGACACGTCGCGGGCGATGGCTGCGGCGTCACGCAAGGCCGGATCGCCGTACCCGCCGCCACCGGGGGTTTCAAGGCGCACGGCTTGGCCTTGGGTCAGCTTCATCCCGAGCATTTTTGAGGCCAGCGGCGGCGTATGCCAGCCATCGACCTGTTCATAGGCGAAAGCGTTCATTGCCCCTTCTGCACCGCCTGCGACCCCTTGAGGTGCGAAGCGTCCTCGTTCGCCGAAGAGGAAGGCTGTTGCGTTTTCTTCCAGCAACTCAATCTCATAGACGGCCCCGAGGCCCCCTTGGTGCTGCCCGGCTCCGGCGCTGTCGGGGCGCAGGGCCCATTGCCGGAACATGACGGGATAGGCCGCCTCTAAGATTTCCAGCGGGGGGATCGTGGCGGTGGAAATGGGCGCGTTGCCGTGGTTCAGACCGTCGCCTTCGGGCGTGCCGCCATGACCGCCGCCGTAGAAGGAGAACATCACGAAAGGGCTGCCATTCTGACGTTTCCCGGCGATGGAAAGCGCATTGATCGTGCCATAGGCGTTGGCCACGACCCGTTCCGGCGCGGCCTGCGCCATGGCCGAGAACATCACGTCGATCATGCGCAGGATCGTCTCGGTATAGCCGCCGACGGGGGCCGGGAATTCTGCCGACAGCAGCGAGCCATCCGGCACCCGCACGTCGATGGGCCGCATCACGCCCGCATTGGCGGGCAGGTCGGGGAAGATGTGTTTGATGGCCACATAGGCGGTGGCCACGGCAGTGGGCAGGGCGATGTTAACGGGGCCTGCGGTGGTCGGCGCGGTGCCGGTGAAGTCGAGCACCATCTGATCGCCTGCGATCTCCAACGCCACTTTGATCGGCAGGGGCGTGTCGGTGATGCCGTCATTGTCGAGGTAATCCGTTGCCTCCCACCGCCCGTCCGGCAACTCCGCCAGATCGGCGCGCATGAGGGCTTCGGCGCGGTTACCCAAAGCGGCAAGCGCGGATTGTACGGTTTCGGCGCCATATTCATCCAGCAGCGCGTCCATGCGTTTGACGCCAAGATCCAGCGCGCCGAGTTGGCCGTTCAGATCACCCTGCGCCGATTGCGGCAGTCGGGTGTTGCGCATGAGGATGTCGATAACGTCCTGTTGTATATCGCCTTTTCGGGCGAGGCGAACGGGGGGCAGCACAAACGCCTCTTGAAACGCATCCGTTGCGGCGGGGTTGTAGTTGCCGGGCACCGCGCCGCCCACATCGTGCCAGTGGCCGACCGAGGCGAGATAGCAGAACAGCTCGCCGTCGCGATAATAGGGGCGCACCAAGCGCATATCGGACAGGTGCGTGCCGCCCAAATGCGCGTCGTTGAAAATCCAGATATCGCCATCTTCCTGATCGCCGCGCCTGGCTGCCACGTCGATCACGGCCTGCACGGCGAAAGACATGACGCCGACGAAGATCGGCAGGCCGGATTTGCCCTGCACCAGCGTGTCGCCCGTCGCCGCATGATACAGCCCGTGGGACGCATCATGCGCTTCGGCGATGATGGGGTTGAAGGCGGCGCGGAACAGGGTCGCGTCCATTTCATCCGCGATTTGCTCCATCCGGCCTGCGAGCACGGCGAGGGTGATCGGGTCGATGTCTGACTCTGTCTTGGGGCTCATGTGCTGACCTGCGCTGCGCGGGTTTCAGCCAGATCGTTCCAAACCTCTTGGCGGGTCAGGAGATCGTTTTCTATTTCGAA
>CAZPXE010000494.1:0-2973 GCA_964590545.1 uncultured Rhodobacterales bacterium
TTAGGCTTTCGACATAGCGCCGCTGCCCTTCGGCATAGATCGTATCAAAGGCGAGCGAGGATTTGCCCGACCCCGACAGCCCGGTAATGACCACAAGCTGGTCGCGGGGAATGTCCACATCGATGCTTTTGAGGTTATGTTCCCGCGCGCCGCGCACCTCGATATTTTTGAGTTCGGCCATCTGCTCGCCCCTAACGGTTAGGCTTTTGTACATAAACCGGAGCGCGGGATTCTCCAATCGAAAAGAGGGAACGGATCGGGAACATTTTGCACCTACTGACGGGAATGGGCAGTATTCAATCAGGACAACCGCATGGCGCAGCTATTCAGCCCCCGGCTCGCCCTCGGAAGGCGGGCGCGGAATGGCGTCAGACAGCCCGCCTTTGCGCCAAAACCAAATGCACCGCCAGCCCGCAAGCAATCACCACCATCGCCACGCCAATCATTGCGCCATACCCCGCCCCAACGACCACCAGCGCCAGCGCCGGGGTTCCCAGCGTATTCCCGATATTGCCCATCTGCGCCATCGCGCCATTGGCTTTGGCTTGCCCCGCTGCGCTCTCGTTCAACTCCGGCACAGCGGCGAAACTTGCGCCCTGCACCAGACCCAGCGCCGCCGCCATCGCAAGGCAGGCCGCCGCACCGCCTTTGTCCAACAACAGCCACAGCAGGCAGAAAAGCACCAGCGCGAAGCCCGCGATCACCACTTGCACGGCGCTGAGATGGCGCAGCAGCCACACGCCCAACGTCATAGACACGGCAATCGACACCAGCGGCATCAGACCAAGCACGAGCACCCGCATGCCTTCGTCAATGAAGGGCGGCAGCAAGGTCAGAAGCGCAAGGAAGCAGAACGTATAGAACAGCCAGCCGAAAGCAGGCGCGGCGAGGAAGGGGGAGCGGTAAATGTCCACATGATCCCGCGCAAGGTTGCTCAGGCTTAGCGGCGGCGGCGTGTCTTGCCCCGGCAATGCCCGCAGCCGCGCCGACAGGACCAGCGCGAACCCGGCCATCCAGATCGCATGGCCCATAAACAGCGACGGCAGACCAAGCGCCGCGACCAGCGGCAGGCCAAGCCAGACCAGCGCGGTGAAAGAGACGCCGAAAAACGTGCTCCATAGAGTCAGGGTCAGCCCCCGGTGGCGCGGGGCCGAAAGTTGCGCGATCAGCGTGGGCGCGGCGACGACAAGAGCGAGGTGCGAGACACCTTCCACACCTCGCAGCGCCAACATCAGCGGCAGTGGCGGCAACAACGCTTCGAAAGCAGAAATTGCCGCTCCGCCCCACAGCGCCCAAAGGAGCGCACGGCGGTAGCCGATGCGCGCGACCAGCACCCCGGCAACCACGCCGAACACGATGCCGACAAAGCCCACGACCGACACGATCAGCCCCTGCGCGCCCTCGCCCACATCGTAGACGCTGGTGAGTTGGTCAAAGATCACGGAGACCTTGCCATATTGCGCCGCCGCCCCCAGCCCCGCGCCCCAAAGCAGCAGGACCAGCGGGAAATCCGTTGTGTCTCTGGTCATGTTTTTGGGGTCATGTTTTCGGGGTCATGTCTTTTGGGCCAAAGCCCAGGCGCAGATCGGGAAGTCGGGGTCATTGTCGAGCGGGTCTTCGCCCTCGACATATTCCGGCGGCCACGGGGTCTCCAAATTGCGCGCGGCGGCATGGCGGTTGCCCCATTGCTCGGCCTGAATGGCGCCTTCTTCGAACCCCGCTTCGATCAGCAGGTTCTTCAGCCCCCGCGCGGACCAGCGCGAATTGTCCATGGGCGCGGCGTGAAACGGCACATGGAACGGCACGGCAACCCAGAAATACCCGCCCTTTTTCAGCATCCGCCGCACGTTTTTGGTGGCGGCATAAGGACGGTCGAGATGCTCCCACACTTGATTGGCAAGGATCAGGTCGAATTTCATCGGCTTGCCGTCCTCGCGCAGGTATGGCCCGGCGCAGATGTCATATTCGGGATACAGAAACCGCTGATAGCTTTTGAAGGTGATATAGCTGCCCCATTTGCCCGAAATCTCGGCGGCATCCAGCTTTTGCGTCCCCAGCGCGCGCAGCATCTGGCGCGAGGATTTCTGCATGATGATGCGGTTGAGGGAGGCCATACACGATGTATGCGCCCGCCCCGCGCCTTGCGCAAGCAGCTTAGCCCCGCGGCGGGTCTGAGGCCCGGCGGGGTTTGGCGAGGTGCCGCGTTTCTTGTGTCATCAGCAGACAGAAACAGGGAGCGCGCGCGCAATATGTTCAACGGGTGCAGCGGCCTCGGGGTTTCCGGGGCAGCTATGGCGGTCAGCGTTCAGCCAGTCCGTTTTCCTGTTGCGGGAGGTGGGGTTTCCATCTCCCTCGGGCGCGGGTGTTGTCAGCCTTTGCCCGGTTTAGTGCACGGGAGGGGTTGTACGCTTCTAATCTTGCCATCGCGTTAGACCATCGAACGGGCCACCCGCCCAAAGGCGCAACCTCCCCTGCTTCTTCGGGTCAAAAATACTTCGGGGGAGCCGCGCAGCGGCGGGCTGAGGGCAGAGCCCCTTTATCGCACTGTGCAGGTCTAGAAGTGGATCGCCGCGCCGTATGCGTCGAAGGTCGCTTCGTGCATCATCTCGGACAGCGTCGGATGCGGGAAGACGGTGTTCATCAGGTCTTCTTCGGTGGTTTCCAACTGGCGACCCACCACATAGCCTTGGATCAGTTCGGTCACTTCTGCGCCGACCATATGCGCGCCCAAAAGCTCGCCCGTTTTGGCATCGAAGACGGTTTTGATCATTCCCTCCGGCTCGCCAAGCGCAATCGCCTTACCGTTGCCGATAAAGGGGAAGCGGCCGACTTTGACGTCATAGCCAAGCTCTTTGGCCTTCGCTTCGGTATAGCCCACGCTGGCGACTTGCGGGTGGCAATAGGTGCAGCCCGCGATGCTTTCTGGCTTCACCGGATGCGCGTGTTTCCCGGCGATCAGGTCAGCGACCATCA
>CAZPXE010000495.1:0-2967 GCA_964590545.1 uncultured Rhodobacterales bacterium
ATTTGCTGCGTGAGATCGAGACGATTTCGGCCCAAGGCGTCACCATTTCGCCGCAGACGCTGATGATCGCCGAAAACACCCCGCTGATCCTTCCCATTCACGGCGAATTGGACCGTGCGCGCGAAGAAGCGGCGAGCAAGGGGACCAAAATCGGCACCACCGGGCGCGGGATTGGTCCGGCCTATGAGGATAAGGTTGGCCGCCGCTCGGTCCGTGTGGCCGATCTGGCCGATGATGCGACGCTGGAGGCGCGGGTGGACCGCGCGCTGCAACACCACGACCCGCTGCGCAAAGGGCTGGGGATCGAACCCGTAGACCGTGACGCGTTGATCGCCGCGCTGCGCGAGGTTGCGCCAAAAATCCTGCCTTTCGCCGCTCCGGTCTGGAAGGTTCTGAATGAGCGCAAGAAAAAGGGTGAGCGTATCTTGTTTGAAGGGGCGCAAGGCGCGCTGCTGGATATTGATTTTGGGACATACCCGTTTGTGACCTCCTCCAACGTGATCGCCGGGCAGGCGGCGACGGGCGTGGGCGTGGGGCCGAACTCCATCGACTACGTGCTGGGGATCGTGAAGGCCTATACGACCCGCGTGGGTGAAGGGCCGTTCCCGACCGAATTGGAAGATGCAGATGGGCAACGGCTTGGCGAGCGCGGCCATGAGTTTGGCACCACCACTGGGCGCAAGCGCCGCTGTGGCTGGTTCGACGCTTGCCTCGTGCGCCAAACTTGCGCGACCTCGGGCGTGACCGGGATTTCGCTGACCAAGCTGGATGTGCTCGACGGGTTCGAGACGCTGAAGATTTGCGTCGGCTATGAACTCGACGGGGCACGGCTGGATTACCTGCCCACCGCCGCCGACGCTCAAGCCCGCTGCACGCCGATCTATGAAGAGATGCCCGGCTGGTCCGACAGCACCGAAGGCGCGCGGTCTTGGGCCGACCTTCCCGCCGCCGCGATCAAATATGTGCGCCGGGTCGAGGAGTTGATCGATTGCCCGGTCGCGCTACTCTCCACTTCGCCGGAACGGGATGACACCATTCTGGTCACAGACCCTTTCGCCGACTAAGGAGACCCCCTTGGCGCTGCGCTATAAAACCCGGAAACGACTGGCCCTGCTGATTTTGGTGGTGGGCGTACCGCTTTACATCGTGTCGGCGGTAACAGTGGTGTCGTGGTTCGATCGCCCACCAATCTGGGCGGAGTTTCTGATCTACGTGGTGCTGGGGATCATCTGGATCGTGCCGCTGAAACCGATTTTCAAAGGCGTCGGACAGGCGGACCCGGATGAAGGGCGACCGCCGGAGGGGTAGACCGCCAACGTGCGCCGTGTGCTGAATCGGCGGATCGCTGAGCCGTGACTCATCCAGACCGCGGGGTGGCGATGACGACCTCCGTTCTGGTGCGATTTACTCGAGCATCCTTGGTGCAACGAAGAAAAGATGCGCCCAGCTGAGCCAAGAAACCAGCCGGGAGGGCGGTCTGGCTTTGGCACGGCGGCTTCGCCTTGGTTCCGTGCCATAGGAGCTTCGAGAAAGTTATGGTTTCGGACCGTCTGTTACGACTTTCTTGATCGCTGAAATCTCTAGAATTCGTGACCAGACAAACGCAAAACAGCCCCCCACGGCGTGGGAGGCTGTTCTCGTGTTTGTTTGTCGTCGCTCTGATTAGCCCGCGGCGCGGTGATCGTCCGGGCGGAAACGGATATCGTCAGAGACGGTGAACCGTCCGCCTTTGATCTTGTTGATCTTCCCGGCGCGCAAAAGCTGGCCGAAGGAGCGCAGCCCGTCTTCGCGGGTGAAGCCCGGCGCGCCGACCTGGCGCACTTTGGTCATCAGTTGCGGGCGGGAGAATTGGTCGCGCCCTTCCACGAAGCTCAGGTAAGATGCCGCCGCTTCAAGCAAATCGGGCAGGGCCATCGCACCGCGCGCTTCGGCATATTGCGCGAAGCTGGCGGCATCCGGGCTCATGGTGCCATCGCCCTGTGCAACGCGGCGTGGGCGCACAGGCTTGCCGCCGGTGTCGGGCATGTCGATGCGCTGCTCGGCCACCAGCTTGAGCGGAGCAGGACGTTCGGTCTGGCCGCGAACTTCGTCCGGGTTGATCATCGGTTTCGCCGGGCGGCGCGGCTTGACGGCCTGCGCCAGATCGGTGCGATACGGGTTGTCATCTGCGGGGCCAGCGGCGGCGCTCAGGTCCTGATCTTCGCGGGTTGCCTCATGGGCACCGCGCAGATGCTCGAACGCGGCACGGCGCGAGCTGCCTTCCGGCTCGGACATCTGGGTATCAGCCTCGGCCATCAACCGATCGAGCGCGCCATCCTGAACGGCCGCTTCAGCGGCAAGCTGGCGCTTGTCGGCCTTTTCGGTGTTCACCGTGGCGGCACCATGATCAAGATCCACTTCATGACCCGTTGCGTGTGGCTGTGCGGGATCTTGGTCCGGCGCAGCAAGGCCGCCAGAAAGTTCGGCCTCAACCTCTGCCAGTTCACGCATCAGATCGGCTTCATCGGTGGCGCTCAGTGTGCTCTGCAGAGGCTCCGCTGCCTGAGGTTCAGGTGTTTGTGCCGGAGCTTGTGGCGTGATTTGCGCTGCCGGGTCCTCAACCTCATTCACTTCTTCCAGCGCGCCTTGTTCGATTGCGGCTTCGAGATCGGTCCGCTTGACCTTAATCACTCGGGCGCGTGGGCGGCGTGGCGTGACGCGCTCTTCTGGTTCTGCGCTAACAGGCGCGTGCGAGGCCGTCTCGACGAACGGTGCTGGCTCGGCTTGCGCGAATTCGCTTTGCGCGAAATCAGCGTCTTGCATAGCTTCGCTCGCAATCCCTGAAACCGCCTCCGGCGCGTCTACAGCCGCGTCGATCTCAGCCGTCAGCGCAGCCAGCGCGTCAGTCGGATCATCTTCTTTCGAATAGGACTGCGCGACGGGTTCATCCGCGGCGTCGAGTTGATAGTCTTCCGGTGCAAAAGACTT
>CAZPXE010000496.1:0-2949 GCA_964590545.1 uncultured Rhodobacterales bacterium
CTCTCACGAGGGGAGCTTCTATGCCGAAAATTGGGCCAGGTGGGCCAACATATGTCAGTAAGCGTGGTCGCATTTGGCAATTCTATATGGAAGTTCCGAAGCACTATCGATCAGTAGAATCTCGTACACAGATCAAGTTTTCATTAAAGACAACCGAATACAATCTAGCTTTGGAAAAAGCACAGTTGGCACACAAACAACTCGTCTCAATGTGGGAGGCCTCGCTGGCCGGTTCGTCGGGCGACACAGCGGAAGAATACACGCAACTTGTCGAACACTGTCAGGCGCTCGGGTTTAGATACATTCCGCTTGCTGAAATGTCGGATGAGGAAATGCTGAGACGCGCACATGCGGTGAACTTAACGCAAGCATCGGACGAAACCACACTTGCCGTGTTCGGTTTGGTTGAGGCCCCCAAGGACATGATCGAGGATCTGTTCGAGAAATTCAACGAAATTACCAGCCATAAGCGAACCAAGAAAACGCGAAACCAATTACGGGTCTGGTCGATCCCTTACAAGCGAGCTCTGGCAATGTTAGCGGAAATTGTGGGACCAAAGCCGATCGTGGAGTTAAATCGCCATGACGCGCTGGCTTTGCACAAAGATCTGACCGGAAAGATTGCGGCGGGCGACATCAAAACCAACACTGCCAACCGGATGATGAGCTGCCTGTCGTCCATGCACGAGACTTACAAGCGGCATTACCAACTGGACTTGCCGACAGTATTCCGAGGATTGCACATAACAGAGACAGACGCACATGTACGCGAGCCGGTGCCAGAAGAATGGATCAAAATGCTTCTGGAGCCAGGCAAGCTTGACGGCCTCAATCTGGAATGTCAGGCGATGTTGAAGGTGGTGATAAACACGGGAATCCGACCCTCGGAGTTGATCTTGGCTCAACCACATCACATCTGCCTCGATCACAACATTCCGCATTTACAGATCAGAGCGGAAGGCCGAGAGATCAAAACGATCGACAGCGAACGTGATGTTCCATTGCTTGGCATGGCTCTAGAAGCGATGCGAGTGTTTCCGAATGGTCTGGAACACTATCGTGAGAAGCCGTCCGGCTGCCTGCCAAATACAAACAAGTTTCTAAAAAAACACGATCTGGTGCCGTTGGATAAATCTGGAAAGCACATGACAGTCTATTGCTTTCGTCACAGCTTCAAAGATCGACTCACATCTCAAGAACTTCCAGATACGATTACAAAGGCTGTAATGGGGCATAGAGTGGAAGGTCAGCGATATGGTGCAGGACCCTCATTGGAGCATTTGGCCCGCGTGCTGGAGCCAATTAGCTTTTGACCAAGGTATCGTTTGTGAAGCTGCGCAATCAGCGCCGCTGCCCTGCCCCAAAAAATGGTGACAATAGATCATCGACAGCGGCTGATCGCTCCCTCGCCGCAGCCACATCCTGAGCCACAACAGACGGCCTGACCTGCTCAATTGCTTTGTTTCGCTTCTCACTCATGCGCAACACGCGCGCGGCATCCCGCCTCCCTTTTGCCGCCAACAGCCTTGCCTTCAATTCAATGGCCAAGGGCTGATCACCGCTTAATTCTGCCGCTCGCACCAAACCTTCAAGCCGATTGACTGGACTTTCTTCGAGAAGCCAATCCGCGTCGGAGGCGGGAACAACGATCGTGATCTTCTGAAAACCACCCATTTTGAGATGGTCCCTTTCGTTGGTCAGCCTCTCACGATCACGCTCTCTGCGCCTAGCAACACTCGGCCTACCGACAGCCCGCTTTGGTCCGGGCTTTTGTTTTCTTTCACTCATAGCTGCCTCTAAGTTTTTCTGCGTCTTCAACCATCACCTAAGATGTGAGAAGCCCAACCCCAAATCCCAGACATGAATTATTCAATGAATGTGCGTTTAAAGAACCAAAAAATCTGCGAAAGCGATCGAAGACGGGGAAGTCGACCACACCCAACTACAATTTATTGAGGCTAAATTTCGAAGAGTTTTTTGCAGAATTAACTCAGCCCCCCATGGGGCGGTCGTTTCTCGCATAGTTTTCTCGGAGATTCCCACTGCAGAGTTGAACGAAACCCAGTGAAACGGAGAATGTGATCGGCGATTATCCGTTGAGCCGACAGGGAGTTACTGAGAAGCCTCCAAGTCTCCTATCCGGGCTCATCTGTGGGGCACCTCTGAGACTGATTGCGGGGTGTGTTTCAAATCGTGAGAGAGTGTCTGGCACCATGGGAGTTGGGTTGTCTCTCAGTACAAGGAGTGCTGTCCCAACATCACATGATTTGTGTACATTTAGGGCCAGCAGTTTGGGAAAAATGAAAACTCGATTCTCTGGACCTCAAAGGAAATTGAGCAGCTCCTTGGCAGATTCTATCACAGCTTCAAGCCTATCGGGATTTAGCGCTACGTAAGCTGTGCCACCAGCGGGGATTGCCCACTTAATAGTTGTGTCGACCATCAGATCACCTTTCTTCCGGCACCAAGCGAAACCTGTTTTAAGTACGGCAATTAGCTCCTCGATGATCTTTTGCAGGCGTTCCGGGTTAGCAGGAACTTTCGCAATTTCGTCTTTGAGACTTTTAACCGGCTTGCGAATGACGGAAAGTCCGTTAGCGGAATGCTTATCATCAAGCGTCTCGGGTGACATATTACCACCAATTCCGTGCCTGTCGAACGTGGCGCGGCGCAGTTCGGCTTCAAGTTCTTCGATGCGTTTTTCTAGATCGTAACCAGCTCGAATCCTCTCTATCTCTTGGGCGACTGCTTCTGGACCAGTTTCCCAGATCGCGTTGTCTATATGGGCCACCCTCCGTTGCAATTCCCAGTCAACTGGCCTGCCTTCAAGAAACCCTTCGAACCAATCTGACCAGTATTTGAATGGAGCACCTCTGCCGTACAGGGCATTTAGTGTTTCAAATCCTTCAAACGGATGGATTAGGCTATCAATCTCTTCGGGATCTGTAA
>CAZPXE010000497.1:0-2940 GCA_964590545.1 uncultured Rhodobacterales bacterium
GGATAACATCGTTCTTGTGCCGTTGAGCGCCGCGCAAGAATTGGGCTGGACGGAGAGTTAGCAAAGCATTTGGTTGCGACGCCGATGTCGGCGATTGCCAGAGGAGGTTTCGTTAGGTCCTTTTGAGGCGCTGATCTCGGTGCTTTATGTTGCTGTTTTTGTTGAGCTATTTTCCATATTTTATTACGCACTGAACCGGGCATCTTCTTTGCAAGGCAAACCTGAACATTTCTGCGCCACGCGTGCATTAAACCTTTGCCATTCCCCGATTCTCCGCCTATACGCTGCCATCCGCGTCAGAGAGGCTCTCTGGCGTGTCTCCATGGGCCTGTGCTGGACGACATCCCGGCCTGCGCCATTCACACCAACGCAAAAAGGAGCCCCCGATGTCGATTACGCCTGAAGAAAAGCAGCGTCTGATGAAGGAATTCGCCACCAAAGACGGCGATACCGGATCCCCGGAAGTACAGGTTGCAATCCTGACCTCCCGCATCACCACGCTGACCGAGCACTTCAAAACGCACAAGAAAGACAACCATGGTCGCCGCGGCCTGCTTAAAATGGTTGCTCAGCGTCGGAAACTGCTCGACTACACTAAAACCAAGGACGAAGCGCGCTATCAGGACCTGATCAAGCGTCTCGGCATCCGCCGTTAAGCCTTTCGGCCAGTCCGACAGACGAAACCGCGTCCGAGCAATCGGGGGCGGTTTTTTCTTGGGCCGCGCCCCAAATTTGCGCCCCGCTAGCAGCAGACGATAGAGTTCCCCGATGGAAGAGTTCGAAATTTTCTGCATCATCGCCCCCGGGTTAGAGCCGTTTCTGGCCGATGAAGCGCGTACGCAAGGCTTTGATGTGCAAGGGACAACACCCGGCGGTGTGACCCTGCGCGGCGGCTGGCCCGAGATATGGCGTGCGAACCGGACCCTGCGCGGTGCGACCCGCGTGCTGGTGCGGCTCACCTCTTTCCGTGTGATGCATCTGGCGCAGCTCGACAAGCGCGCGCGTAAGCTGCCTTGGGCCGATTGGCTGCGCCCCGATGTGCCGTTTCGCGTCGAGGCTACCTGCCGCAAGTCGCGCATCTATCACGCCAAAGCCGCAACGCAGCGGATCGAACGTGCCGTGTCCGAAACCCTTGGCGCGCCACTGGCCAAGGACGCGCCCGTAGCGCTGAAGGTGCGGATCGAAGATGATCTCTGTACGATTTCCGTCGATACCTCCGGCGAGGGTCTGCACAAGCGTGGGCTGAAACAGCAGGTGAACAAGGCCCCGATGCGCGAAACACTGGCCGCCTTGTTCTTGCGCGCCTGCGGGTATGATGGGCAAGAGCCGGTGTATGATCCGATGTGCGGCTCTGGTACCTTCCCGATTGAGGCGGCGGAAATGGCCCTTGGCCTCACCGCAGGCCGCGCGCGCAGCTTCGCGTTTGAGCATCTTGCGAGCTTTGGCCCGGACGCGACACCTGCCGAATCCCCTTCAACAGAGACAGATTTGCGCTTCTATGGGTCCGACCGCGATACTGGCGCCATCACCATGTCCCGCGCCAATGCACAGCGGGCTGGGGTCGAAGGAGTAACTCATTTCGACGCAAAGCCTGTCGCAGAGATTACCGCGCCGCCCGGTCCGCCGGGACTGATGATCGTCAACCCGCCCTATGGCCGCCGCGTGGGGAACCAAAAGCCACTCTATGGGCTCTACGCGACGCTTGGCGCACGCGCGAAAGAGGCGTTCAAGGGCTGGCGCGTCGGTGTGATTACCTCGGAAGGTGGGCTGGCCAAGGCGACGGGCCTGCCGTTCAAACCGCCGGGGCCGATCGTTGATCATGGCGGGATCAAGATCCGACTGTGGCAGACCGGGCCGCTTTAACCCCTACTCCCCGTAAGGCACCCAGATATTCTTGACCTCGGTGGCCGCATCAAGAAACTCCCGCCCCTCGCCCGCCGAACCCATCCAATCGCGCGCGCGCCCGTGATTGACCCAAGTGCGCTTCAGGTTCCCAGCCGCTGCATGTTCGATCAGGGGGGACAGTTCCGCCGCGCCAAAGCTCCACACCGCATCCACGCCGAGATGGCCTGCAAGGGTCGGGGCGGTGTCTGCATGGGGCCCAGAGAGCAGGTTGACGACCCCGGCCGGCACGTCGGAGGTCTCAAGCAGTTGGTACATCTCCATCGCTGCCAGCGGGAAGGGTTCGGACACGCAGAACACCCCGCGATTGCCCATCGCCATGGCCGGGGCCATCAGGGAAATCAGGCCGAGCAGCGGCAGTTCCGCGGAGCACATCGCGCCCAGCACGCCAACCGATTCGCGCATCGCCAGCGTCACGCCCCGGATCGGGACATTATGCACCTGTCCGTCGAACTTGTCGGCCCAGGCGGCGTAGGTGAAGAGGCGGCGTATGCTGGCCTCGACCTCTGCCGCACCCGTTCCCGCGCCCGTGCTGACATCCAGCCGCGCGGCGAATTCATCGGCGCGGGCGCTGAGGTTTTCGGCCAGATAGTACAGGATTTGCGCCCGCAGGTGACCGCTGGTCTTGCTCCAACCCGCAGCCCCTGTCGCCGCCTCGACCGCGTTGCGCACATCCTTTCGGCCTGCGAGCGAGGCATGGCCCAGCAGAGCGCCATCAGCCCCAAAGACCGGCGCGGAATAGCCGCCATCGGGCCGCGCCTGCTTGCCGCCGATATAGAGTTTCGTGGTTCGGTCCAGCCCGGCGCCGCCGTCGCTGCCAGTAAAGGCGGGCATCGCAGGCAAGGGCGCAGGCGCGTCGCCTTTAGGCTTGGTGTAGGCCGTTAGCCCTTCCCAACCACCTTCACGCCCGAACCCGCTTTCGCGCACACCGCCGAAGCCCGCTGCCGCGTCGAACAGGTTCGTGGCGTTCACCCAAACCACCCCGGCGGCCAGTTTCGGCGCTATGTCGAGGGCGAGGTTCACATTCTCCGTCCACAC
>CAZPXE010000498.1:0-2938 GCA_964590545.1 uncultured Rhodobacterales bacterium
TGGCAATTCTGGGGCTGACTTGGATAACTTCGGAATACGAGCAATCGCTGGTCATCCTGCGCTGGGTCGCCTGCGCCTTCTTCCTGTGGCTGGGTTGGAGCGTCATCCGAAACGCGGATGAAGAGATCAACACCGATAGCCGCCTGACACGTCCGGGGATGCTGGCTGGGTTTCTGGCCGGTGTTGCGGTCATTCTGGGCAATCCCAAAGCGATCCTGTTTTATCTGGGTGTGCTACCCGGCTTCTTTGACCTGTCGGCAGTGACAGGGCCGGATATCGCGGTGATCTGCTTTCTGAGCTTTCTTGTGCCGCTCATTGGAAACCTGTGCTTTGCATGGTTCATCGACCGTATGAAACAGCTAATTGCCTCGCCCAAAGCGCTGCGCCGGATGAACCAGACAGCGGGCGGGATGCTGATTTTCGTGGGACTGATTTTGCCCTTCACCTGAGCCGAGATTCGCTGTGGTGTAAAACACAAAATATTGCGTCATTCCCGTGACATTCCTGCCAAAAACCGCTACAAATTGGGGCAAATGACAAAGGGCCCCCGAATGGCAGATAACGCAGAAAATCCCGAAGAATATGGCGCGGATTCCATCAAGGTTCTCAGGGGCTTGGAGGCGGTGCGCAAACGTCCGGGGATGTATATCGGTGATACCGATGATGGCTCGGGTCTGCACCACATGGTCTATGAGGTGGTCGATAACGGAATTGACGAGGCGTTGGCGGGTCATGCGGACTATGTGAAGGTCAAAATTCACGCCGACAGCAGTGTGTCGGTGCGCGACAACGGACGCGGGATTCCAGTGGGCCTGCATGAAGAAGAGGGCGTATCTGCGGCCGAGGTCATCATGACCCAACTGCACGCAGGCGGGAAGTTCGACAGCAACTCTTACAAAGTTTCTGGCGGTCTGCACGGGGTCGGTGTGTCGGTGGTGAACGCACTCTCGGTCTGGCTTGAATTGAAGGTCTGGCGCGATGGCAAAGTCCATTCGGCCCGGTTCGAACATGGTGAGACGGCCAGGCATCTGGAAGTCATCGGCGAGGCTGGCGATGAGACAGGGACCGAGGTGCGGTTTCTGGGCTCGACCGGCACATTCTCGAACCTCGAATACTCCTTTGACACGCTGGAACGGCGCTTGCGGGAACTGGCGTTCCTGAATTCCGGCGTGCGGATCATTCTGGAGGATGAACGCCCTGCTGAGCCGCTGAAAACCGAGTTGTTCTATGACGGCGGCGTGAAGGAATTCGTAAAATACCTGGACCGTTCCAAAACCGGGATGATGCCAGAGCCGGTTTATGTGGTGGGTGAGCGCGATGACATCGGCATCGAAGCCGCCCTGTGGTGGAACGATAGCTATCACGAGAATGTCCTGCCCTTCACCAACAACATCCCCCAGCGCGATGGCGGTACGCACCTTGCAGGCTTCCGGGGCGCGCTGACGCGGACCTTGCAGAAATACGCGGCCGATAGCGGCATCGCGAAAAGGGAAAAGATCAGCTTCACGGGCGATGATGCGCGCGAGGGGCTGACTTGTGTGCTGTCCGTCAAGGTGCCTGATCCGAAATTCTCCTCTCAGACCAAAGACAAGCTGGTCTCGTCCGAAGTGCGGCCCGCGGTTGAGGGGCTTTTGGGTGAGAAGCTGTCAGAATGGTTCGAAGAGAACCCGAACGAGGCCAAGGTGATCGTCAGTAAGATCATGGAAGCGGCCATGGCCCGCGAGGCGGCCCGCAAGGCGCGCGAACTCACGCGGCGCAAATCGGCGATGGATGTGAATTTCCTTGCCGGAAAACTAAAGGATTGCTCCGAAAAGGACCCTTCCAAGACAGAAGTTTTCTTGGTTGAGGGGGATAGTGCTGGCGGCTCTGCCCAAACGGGCCGCGACCGTCTGACCCAAGCTATTCTGCCCCTGCGCGGTAAAATCCTGAACGTCGAGCGCGCGCGGTTTGACCGGATGCTATCCAGCCAAGAGATCGGCAATCTGGTCATGGCGCTCGGCACCGGGATCGGGCGGGATGAGTTCAATATCGAAAAGCTGCGCTACCACAAGATCGTCATTATGACCGACGCGGATGTGGACGGCGCGCATATTCGGACACTGCTTCTAACCTTCTTCTATCGCCAGATGCCGGAATTGATCGACGGCGGTTTCTTGTATATCGCGCAACCGCCGCTGTTCAAAGTGTCGCGCGGCAAGTCCGAAGTTTATCTAAAAGACCAGGCCGCGCTGGATGAATATCTGATCAACCAAGGGGTTGATGGCGCTGTTCTGAAACTCGGCAACGGGTCCGAGATTGCCAGCGCGGACCTGACCCGCGTGGTCGACGAAGCGCGGCAGCTGCGCCGCGTGCTGGACGCCTTCCCAACACATTATCCGCGCCACATCCTTGAACAGGCGGCGATTGCCGGGGCGTTTACACCCGGCGCGGTCGATGCCGACCTGCAAGGCGTGGCCGACAAGGTGGCTCAACGGCTGGACCTGATTGCGCTGGAATATGAGCGTGGCTGGCAAGGGCGCATCACCCAAGACCACGGCATCCGTCTGGCCCGTATCCTGCGCGGCGTCGAAGAGGTGCGCACGCTGGATGGGCCAATGCTCCGCTCTGGCGAAGCACGCCGCACTGGCAGTTTCACAAAGAGCCTGCAGGAGATTTATGGCTCCCCCGCGACCTTGGTGCGCAAGGATCGGGTGCAACGTATCCATGGCCCGCTGGAACTGTTGAAAGCTATCCTCGACGAAGGCGAACGCGGCCTGTCACTGCAACGCTACAAGGGTCTGGGCGAGATGAACCCGGATCAGCTTTGGGAAACCACGCTCGACCCCGATGCGCGCACGCTGTTGCAGGTGAAGGTGGATGACATGGCCGAAGCGGACGATCTGTTCACCAAGCTGATGGGTGATGTCGTTGAGCCACGCCGAGAGTTCATCCAGCAAAA
>CAZPXE010000499.1:0-2937 GCA_964590545.1 uncultured Rhodobacterales bacterium
AACCGCGCTAGATCACCATAATGGCGGTTCAGCATCGGCCCCGGTTCCACGTCGCTGGCATCCACGCGCAGGCGCTTCACACCGCCCGTGGCCAGCCGGAACGGGTTCACCCAGACCCATTTGTCATCCTGATAGATATGAGAGCCCATCACCCCCGGCAGCACGAAACAGACCGGCTGGGTGCTGTCGCCGCTGCGGGCGAGGATTTCGCTCAGGGCAGGGGCGTCGGCTTCGATGCGGGTCTGGTATTCGGCAATCGCCGTGGTCAGGTCTGGCGAGCTCAGATCACCATGGACCAGCGCCGCCGACATGCGCAGCCGCGCGTCCTCGTTCGAGAAGTAAGAGAAATGGGTGATGTTGTCGCTGTCGATCCGGCTCACCGTTTCCGGCACCACGCGGGGCATCCCCCGGCTCATCGAGGCATAGTTGACGACAAAGTCGTTCTCATCCCCAAAGAAGAAATCGGCGGCGAGTTCGGCCAGATAGCGTAGCGGGCCTTTGCCCTCATTGTCCCCGGCGATCACCGACAGGCGGCTCGACAGCGCCACATCGCGGCGGTTCAGCAGTTGTACGATGGGGCCGGTGGGATGCATGGCCTGAAGGCCCGGCAGCAGGTTCGGGTTTGCCTTGCTGGCGACCAGCCCGACCATGAAGCTCTGGAACAGATCATAGGCGATCGAAACTTTCAGCGCGGGGATCAGATCGAACGCGTTCAGCGCGACGGACATGAACCGATCCAGCCGCTGCGAGGCGAGCGTGGTGCCGCCCACAGGGCCAGCCACGCGGACGATCTGATTGACGATGATGTCTTTGCGTTTCAACGCCGCTTTCAGCGCGATCAGATCGGTCCGGTATTTCTCGAACATATCCGGGTCATCGGCGTCGGTAGCGGCGCGGCGAATGATTTTGTAATCATGCTCGTCAAACGCGCCATCCTCGTCCAGATCAATACGCGAGGCCCGCGCGACCAGTTCGGCGACCAATCCGCCGCGCGAATGGCTCATCATCGTCAGTTGCGCGCCTTTGGGCAGCGCTTTGACCAGATCAAGGGCGTTTTCGATGGGGCTTTCGGTGACGGTGCGATGCTCCAGCGCGTAGATGCCGCCGGGATAGCGATCCTGCAGCCGCTCCCACATGGGTTGGGTGGAGCCTGCCCGCTTCTCTTGCAACAAATCGCCGAAACTGCCGGAGGTCGAGGAGAAGGTGCCATGCACCAGCACAAGGATCGGCTGATCGGTCGGAATGTCACCCGGTTTGGACAGGCGGAAGACGCTGCTTTGCGGATCATCACCGCGGGTGCAGCGGTGCAGGCCCAACTTCAGCCCGCTTTCGATCTTGCGCGCCAGCAGATAGGCCGCGCCCTTGCCCGCATATTCAGCCGCCTTGCTTTTAAGCTGCGCTTTGACTTCGCCCGTCAGCTTGGCCTTGATGATATTGACGCCCTTGACGACGTAGTTCCCAACCGTATCGCCAAAGCCCCGGCTGGACCCCGTCTGCAACGGATCGCCCAAGCGCAGCACGGACGGGATCAGCAGGTCCTGCTCGCCCGGATCGCGGCTGGCCACATTGTAATCGCGCTGCGCGGACTCCACCGTTTGCCAGATGCGCAGCCCGTTCTCGAGCTCGATTTCCACGATATCATCCGGCGCGGCCTTATACCCGGTCGGTTGGCTCGGCGCATCCGAGGAGCGCGCGGTTGACATATCCGTGCCGCCAACACGCTCTAACTCCAGCGCGCCCTGCAGGGCGGACAGGCCCCCCAGAGAGGATGTCCCGCGCTGCTCGCGCGCGTCTTGCGGGGCGCCGGACAGGAAAACAGTGGTGGGAGAATCGCTCATGTCGCGGGGCCTTCATCGATGCAAATAGCGCTGGTAAAGCGGTGGGTTAAAATTTGATTAAGTTTAATCAGCCCAAGCTTTGCAGGTCAAAACATTCTCGCGTGCCGTGTAGGAGACGTTGATTTGCTTAGATTTTATGCAACGGTTTTCAAAGATGCAGGGTGCGCGTAGAAAAATTTTTTAACCAATTGATAAAATCTGATCCTGTGGCATGTTAATCGAAACCGTTCGCCAGCTTAGTCGAGGAGAGACCATGACCAGCCAGCGCATCCCGGGCATTGCCGCGGGCCGCCTCAGTGCCGAGGCGCTTGATCAGAATTTTGCCGACCTGCACGCACCCTTGCACCCGCACGAGGCTGCCGTCGCTGCCGACCGCTGCTACTTCTGCCACGATGCGCCTTGCGTGACGGCCTGCCCGACGGATATCGATATTCCGCTGTTCATCCGCCAAATCAGTACGGGAACCTCCGAAGCGGCGGCCAAGACGATTTTCGATCAGAACATCCTCGGCGGTATGTGCGCCCGCGTTTGCCCGACCGAAGACCTGTGCGAGCAGGTTTGCGTGCGTGAAGTGGCCGAGGGCAAGCCAGTTGAAATCGGGCGACTGCAACGTTTCGCCACCGACACGCTCATGGCATCTGGCGCACATCCTTTCACCCGCGCCGCTGCCACGGGCAAAAGCGTTGCCGTGGTCGGGGCCGGGCCAGCGGGTTTGGCCTGCGCACACCGCCTTGCGATGCATGGCCATGACGTGACGCTTTATGATGCCAAGCCCAAGCCGGGCGGGCTGAATGAATACGGGATTGCGGCCTATAAAAGTACCGATGATTTCGCGGCGCGCGAGGTCGAGTGGCTGATGTCAATTGGTGGCATCACGATGGAAACCGGCAAAGCGCTGGGCGCGGATCTGTCGCTGGATGCCTTGAGCGACGGTTTCGACGCGGTGTTCCTTGGCGTCGGCTTGGGCGGTGTCAACGCGCTCGGCGTCGACGGCGGTGATAAGTCGGGGGTCGACGATGCGGTGTCCTTCATTGCCGAACTGCGCCAGTCCGATAACCTCGCCGCGCTGCCTGTAGGCCGCAATGTGGTCGTGATCGGC
>CAZPXE010000500.1:0-2935 GCA_964590545.1 uncultured Rhodobacterales bacterium
TATCGCCATCGCCGGGAAAGCGGAACGGCACCCCATGGGCGAAGATCGTGGGCCGTGACCAGACCGGGCCGACAGAGCGCAAGCCCATCGCATAGAGCGTATCCAGCTCTTCCAGATCAGGACCGATACACTCCGCCCCTTCCAAATGCAGCACCCCGGTCAAGGCGGGGCCGTTCAGCGTCAGGTCTTCGGCAGTTCGCGCCCATCTGATCGCGCCGTCTTGCTCCAACGCCCCGGCGATTTGTGCTTGGGCGTGGATTTTCTCCCACGCCTCGGCGGGGTCCATCTGTGGCGGCAGGGGTATGTCGTAGGGCGGGTTGTCGAACAGAGCGAAATCAAAATCACTCACATTCGCCACGGCGAACATTGCGAAGAACCCACCTGCCATGCCTCCTGCCCGCGCGTTTTCATAGGTCACATGGCCCGGACCGGAGCGGAAGTTTTGCGCCGGATCTCCCTCCGCGCGCGACAGGCGCAGCAGCGCGTCGTTATGGCCGTCAAATACAGGCGTCATGTCCAATCCTTCCGCGCCATCAGCACTGTATGAGCTTGGGTTTCGGGGTCTTCGGCCAGAAAGCCGGTCAGGCGCAGGCCGTTGTCCTGTAGAATCGTCGCATATTCAGCGGGCGAGAGGCTGGAATGGAACACCGTTTCGCCCGCGACGGTGCCGGTCACATCGCCTTCGCGCGGGCCCACCGTCAGCATCAGCGAGCCATCGGGCTTCAGGTGCTCCGCAAGGCGCGGGATGCAGGCGCGCTGTTCGTCCATCGTCAGGTGGAAAAAGCTGTTCCAGCAGATGATCCCATCGAACGTCTGCCCCAGATCAAGGGCGCGCATATCGGCCTGCCGCCAATCCCCGTCCGGCCAGCGCTGCCGCGCGATGTCGAGCATTGGTTCGGCGTAATCCGCGCCTGTCACCTTGAACCCTTCAGCTAGGAACCACCGGGCAATCGGCTCACCCGTGCCGCACCCAAGATCGAGGATATGCGCCCCTTGCGGCAGCGCCGCCGTGAACCGCGCCAGCCAGCGCGCTTCGAACAGGGCGCGCGAGCGGGCTTTGTCAAAGGCGTCCGCCTTGTCTTCGTAGACGGCGCGGGTGGTGTCAGGGTGTGAGGTCATAGGGTGGAGGTTAGGGGTGCTGGTGAGAAAGTGGAAGGTTGCATGAGACCGATTTTGTCGATGCGAAACCCGTCCCGGGCATGACCCGGGACCTCGCGGTAAATGGCGCGCGGCCTGTTGCATTGAGGCCCCGGGTCATGCCCGGGGCGGGTTTTCTGCATAATCACCCCGTCCACGTCGCCCCGGGCGCGTCATCTGTCGCCACGATATGATACAGCGCCGCATCGCCTGTCATCGACGGATAAGCCCGGTGATCAACATGTTCCGGCACAGACATCGTGTCCCCCGGCGCCAGTGTCGTCGTCCCGCCATCCCAATCAACCCGCCAATGCCCCGTCACTGGCATCAGGACCGAAGGACGGTCGTGGCTGTGCATATCCATCGTCGCTGAGCCGCGCGTGACTAGATCAACCTCAAAGCCCGGCTTGTCGCGCAGCATGCCCGCCTCGCCAATCACTTTGGCCGGGCTGCGATCCGCCAGCGCGACCATATCCCAGTAGCGCGCCACATAGCCCGGCACCACGTCAGCGGCGGTGGGTTCGGGGAAGCCTGCCAGTTCCTCCTCGGTCAGCAGCGGCATGGGCGACACGCCCTCCGGCAGGCTTTCGCCTTTCTTGCTGTCATAGAGCTTGCCCTCTTCGGACAGGATCAGCCCGTGGGCCTGCGCGTCTTCGATCACTTGCGGTGCCCAGATCACGCCGCCGCCCGCATCATCGCCGCCAAGGATTGCCATGATCATCCCGTAGTCGGTGCCGATATTCTCAAACCCCCGGAAAATGCCCGTGGGGATGTTGATGATATCGCCCGGCTCCAGCGTCACCTCCCCCGCATCCCCCCAGCGCCCCCAAAAGAACCGCCAGCGGCCCGAGAGCACGAAGAACACCTCCGCCGTGCGGTGCGAATGCAGGCTGTTGCGGCATTTCGGTGGCTGCCCCGCCGCGCCAATGTTGAAACCATGCGGGATGCCAATATGCACATGCTGGTCAGGGCTTTCGGACACGCCGCCGCCGATGATGGTGAAGTTTTCCTTCTGGTCCGAGCCGGGCGTGTGCGCGTCGATAAACGCGGTCTTGCAGGGTTTCAGTTCGCCATAGCGTACGATGCGGGGGGCCATTTCTGCTGGGGTCATGTGGTCTCTCTCAGTTTCGCAATGACGCGGACTTCGAACACCGTGTCGGGATGGGTGAAGCCGGACACGCCGATGGCGGTCCAGGCAGGCCAAGGCTCGGCAACGTAGCGACCGCGCACCTCTTTGATCAGCTCGATATTGTCTTCAAGGGCCTTGTGATAAGTCGTCATCTCAACAATGTCCGACGCGTCGCACCCGGCCTCGTCAAGGATCAGCAGCACCTTTTCGAAGGCCGAGACCATCTGCGCCTCAACCCCATCCGGTACGGTGCCATCGGCATTGCGCCCGGTCATGCCGGTCAGGAACAGGAACCCGCCAGAGGCGATGGCAGGCGACATTTTCCAGTCGTCCATGCCGCGGCCGGCCATTGCGGAAGGGATGATGGCGCTATTGTCGCTCATGTCAGGTCTGCGGGGTCATCAAAATCTGTTTCCAAATCGCGATCTCATCATACAGCGCGTATTCGCGGCGCAGGCTGACGCCGTCCGGTCCGAAGGGGCCGTATTCAGCGTGGCACATGCCGAAGACATGGACGCGCTTGCCCGTTGGCTCTCCGAAACTGCCCCAGCCTTCGTGCAGACCATCAAGGGACCAGCGCACGGCAGCGCGGGGGGGCAGCATATCACCATCCATGCCGATAATGTGGTGGATCTTGAATTCGGCATTGGGGAAGGCAGAGCGCAGGCC
>CAZPXE010000501.1:0-2934 GCA_964590545.1 uncultured Rhodobacterales bacterium
GCAATCTCGCGCGGGTTCTTGCCGCCATTCGCGCCCCATTCCGCGAAGGCTTTGATGTCGTCCACGGTGACGGTCTTGCCATCCTCAAAGCGCAGCATGTTTTCCAGCACCACTTTCAGCGCGGCGGGCAGGGCGGCGAAATCGCCAAGGCCTGCTTCGGTCGCGGCAGGGATCGAGTAATAGGCGAGGGATTGGTCCCCGACAGTTAGTGTCTTGCGGGTCTTGGCGGTGTCTTGGCCGACTGTGATCGTCATCGCGCGTTCCTTTACCTGCATGGATGTGGATAAAGACTAATTGGCAACCCGCGTGTGAGGCGTCAATGGCAAAGCTGTGAGGCAAAGCGGCGCGGTTTTCACCAATGTTTCAACAAGGGTTGATTGGTTATTTCAAACGGGCGGGGCTATGTGTGTGACCTGACCAGACAGGACCTTGCCATGCAGATTCTTCGCCGTGCTCTTCTATCTGCTCCGCTTGCCGCGCTTTTTGCGTGGGGAACGGGGGTGTTTGCGGATGGGGTATCGCCGGTGGTGGTGGAGCTTTACACCTCGCAAGGGTGTTCATCCTGCCCGCCTGCGGATGCGCTTTTGCACAAATTGGCGAAGCGGGATGATGTGATCCCCTTGGCGCTGCATGTGGATTATTGGGACTATATCGGCTGGAAAGACCAGTTTGCCCGGCCAGAACACGCGGAGCGGCAGCGCAAATATGCCTCCGTCGCGGGGCGGCGGTCGATCTATACCCCGCAGATGATCGTCAACGGAGAAGATTCGATTGTCGGCGCGCGGGGAATGGAGATTTCGGACGCGATCGTTTCCCACAAGGCGCGCGAGACGGGTGTTTCGGTCGCGCTGCAACGGACGGAGTCTGGTGTCCGTATCGAGGCGCAGGCGGCGTCAGCGAATGGGCCGATGGTGGTGCATGTGGTGCGCTATGCGCCAGAGCGGGATATCAAGATCACGCGCGGTGAAAATGCCGGGCGGCAAATCTCTTACGCCAATGTGGTTACAGATTGGCGCGTTGTCCGGGAATGGTCCGGGCGACGCGACCTGGCGCTGGATGTAGAGCTTGAGGGTGATGCGCCTGTGGTTGTGATGATCCAAAGCGCGGGGCAGGGGCCAATTCAGGCGGCCGCGCAGTTGCGCTAGTCGGCGCTGAGCTTAAGCGGCATTCGAACACACGCCTGTTTGCAGGCGACGGTACGCTTTCTTCTTACTTGCGCCACCTGCGATGGACCCAGAACCATTGACCGGGGTCATGTTCGACCCGCACAGACAGGCTGTCATTGAGTGCCTGCGTCATCTCTTCGGGGGTGCCGAGCGGGATGGGGGCTTCGAGAATGGTGTCGAAACTCAGCCCATCTTCGCGCCGCACCCCGTAGAACGGGATCAGCGCCGCCTTGTAGCGCAGAGCGAGTTCTGCGGCTGAGGTGGCGGTGCGGGCTGGTGCGCCGAGAAAGTCCAGCTTCGGCGCGCCGATGACATGTTGGTCAAACAGCAGCACCAACTGGCCGCCGCCCTTAAGGTGCCGCACGAAGCCTGCCGTGCCTTTGCGCCCTTGCGGGAAGACCGGGCCGCCGAACGCCTCCATCGTTTTCACATAATGGGCGTTGAAATAGGGATTCGACATGTCGCGGTAGAGCCCGCCAATCTGAAAACCGCGTCCAACCAAAGCGGCGCGGGCGGCTTCGTAATTTCCATAATGCCCTGTGACCAGAATGACGGGTCGGCCTGCGTGATGGGCTGCTTGCAGGGCGGCCCAGCCCGGCCCGGTGATTGGGTTTCCGGCCATGCGGGCGGGGAATTCGGCGCTGGAGTAATTCTCGATAAACGTGCGCCCGGCATTGTTGAGACTGGCACGCGCGATTTCGGCGCGCGAGACATCGGGACGGTCGGGCCAGATATCGGCCAGATTTTTCAAGGCGCGTTTGTAGTAACCCGCCATTGGTCCAACCACATGGGCCACCATCCACCCCATGAAGCGCACGCGCGCAGTGTAGGGAAGGAGCAGCGCAAGCCGGATCAGCGCAACCAGAAACGCGTTCACCATCCAATGGCGCAGACGCGTTTTACGAGGCAGGTCGGACGTGTCTGCGGGCATTGTGAGTTTTCGATTACTGCCTTTGGGTTTCGCGCGCCCAGACATAAAGCCCGGCCCCGACAATAACAACCGCGCCAATCCATGTGGTAAACGCCGGTGTTTCGGCAAAGAAAAGCAGGCCGATCAAGGTTGCAAAGATCAGTCCGGCATAGCCAAAGGGGGCCAGCACGCCGGCGGGCGCGGTGGAAAAGGCCTTGATCAGAAGCAGTTGGCCCAATGTCCCGGTTGCCGCAATGGCGATGATCAGGATGAGGGAGGTGCCATCGAGTGGTACCCATGCAGTCGGCACCAACGCGGACATGACGGTGCTACCAACGAGCGCTGTGTAAAACAGAGAGGTCCAAGGGTCTTCATTGGGGCCAACAGCTCTGGTGACCAGCGCGTAGCCTGCAAAGCATATCGCGGCGCCGAGCGGGAAAAGTGCAGCGGGTTGGAACGTGTCGGTTCCAGGGCGGATGATCAGCATCGCGCCAAAGAAGGCAACTGTGATGGCAAGGCAGCGGCGCAGGCCAATCGTCTCGCCCAGAAACAAGGCCGCGCCAAGAGTTATGAACATAGGATTCAGGACCATTACAGCTG
The DNA here is from genome assembly GCA_964590545.1 of uncultured Rhodobacterales bacterium. Classification (GTDB taxonomy): domain Bacteria; phylum Pseudomonadota; class Alphaproteobacteria; order Rhodobacterales; family Rhodobacteraceae; genus Aliishimia. The sequence continues at coordinate 2,677 of CAZPXE010000501.1, forward strand.
TCGCTTCGGCCAGCCCAATACGCGAAAGGCCCTGAAAGAAGCAGGCGGTTGCCATCAAAAGCAGGACAGAGCGGGAAAGTTGCAGCCCTAGATATTGCGTGCGGATGACGGCGCGCAGGCGTGGCGCAACAAGGATGAGCACCACCAACATTTGTCCGCCGTAGCGCGCCCAAAGCGCCGGAATTGCGCCAATGCTTGGGGCAACGGCTTTGACGCAGGCATCCATCACGGAAAGGGTGAGCACGGCGCACAGCATCA
>CAZPXE010000502.1:0-2928 GCA_964590545.1 uncultured Rhodobacterales bacterium
TGGCCCACACCCACGACTGTCTTCTTCACCCGGTTCGGAGCGTATTCGCCCACCAGAAGCCCCGCTTGCGCCGGGACCAGCATCGCAATCCCCCGCGCCTGACCGAGTTTCAGCGTTGCCGCACCGTCTTTGTTGACGAAGGTTTGCTCGACCGCCGCGCAATCGGGCGCAAATTGCGCAACAACCTCGGTCAGTTGGCCATGCAGCGACAGAAGCCGCGCCGCCAGATCGTCACCGGAAGAGCGGCAAATGCCGTTCGCGACATGGCGCAAACGGCTGCCTTGCGCCTCGATCACACCCCAGCCGAGGTTTCGCAGCCCCGGATCGATTCCCAAAACGCGCATGATTTGCCCTGCCCTTGCCTGTCCGCTCGAAATTTGTTGCTTTTTTGATGCAGTTTTCCTGCGCTGCGCGAAAGGTAGCACGAAAGAAGAACATCCGCCAAGCGGTTACGCACGCAGGCATTGCCGGGCGGGACTGAGGGCGGATTGCGACACGAGAGGCAGGAAAGCGGCGCACAGGCGCTGAAAGCGACGGGTTTTCACACGGATGATGTCGCTTACAGGCTAAAATCGCCACTTTGAAAAACCACTTTTTTACAGAGCGTTAACTAAGCATTCGCCCAAAATTTGAGCTATGCAAAAACTGCAATTCAACTATGCGTTTTCGGCTCTTGCTGGGACGATTTTGCGCCCCTATTTGCGCTTCACCCAAGGCAATTACGCCAAGGGCTTTCAAAAAAGGAATGCTGCAATGGCTGCAATTGACACCTCCCGCACCGTCTTCGGTTCTGCATCTGTTGCGATGCGGCCCGGCGTATGGATCTCTGCGATCGCATCGGCGCTCACCACTTGGAATGACGCCCGCCAGACCCGCAACGCGCTGTGCGCGCTGACCGACCGTGAGCTTGAAGATATCGGGCTTGTCCGGGGCGACATTGATGATGTTGCCAACCGGGGATACTAAAACCCCACGTCGCGCCTAAGGGCTTGCGCCTGAACGCGAAGAAAAAGAAGCCGCGCATCCCATATCGGGAGCGCGGCTTTTATTTTGGAGGGTAAGTCACTGGTTACTCGGTGGTTGATTTCGCTGTGTTGAAGCCGTCAGCGATGACGCGGGTGACGGGATCAACTCCCATCACAAAAGCGCCTGCCTGGCCAAATTTCGATCCGGTGTTCAATACATCGAGTCGCGTCTGATATGCCGCGTCTCCGAGATGGCTGAGCATGAAGCCTTTGAACAGCATGAACGCGCCCATGAGCAACACGAAGCCGCGCAAGGGCAGTTTGAATTGGAACTTCCGGGGCTCAATCACGATCAGCCCATCGCCCCGCAAGGTCGCCGCATAGCCGCCACCCATTGCGCGGTGCCGCCGCTGCAGACGTTCCGTCCGCTTATAGAAATCTCGTTGGCTGCGATCCATGGCTGCCTCGAATGCTTCGGCCCCCGCCGAGTAACTTCTTAATGATGTGTAAATGTGGCCAATTGAAGGCAATTGGCTACAATTCTGCTCAAAAGTGTCTAATCTAGGCGATTTTTTGGAGAGTAAGCGCTGTCCAGTCACCAATCTCTTCGCGGTGGAGCAGATTGAAGCCTGCTTGTGCATAATGCGCCACGATGTCGTCAGCTTGCTCGTTCAGAAGGCCCGACAGGATCGCATAGCCGCTGGGCGCGATCTGCGCCGCCATGTCGGGGGCGAGGGCCATGAGCGGGCCTTTGAGGATATTGGCGAAGACCAGATCGAAGGGCGCTGCGGCGCTCAACTCGGGGTGGTCAAAGCCCGCCGCTTCGACACAGGTAACGCGGCCCGCGAGGTCGTTGGCACTGACATTGGCTTCGGCCACATCCACAGCCACGCGGTCGATATCGCTGGCCAGCACCGTTTCGGGCCAGACCTTCGCCGCCGCCATCGCCAGCACCGCTGTGCCGCAGCCGATATCGGCGACGTTTTGGCAGCGCACATCTTGATCCAGAAGCCGGTCCAGCGCGCGCAAACAGCCCAGCGTCGTGCCGTGATGGCCGGTACCAAAGGCCATGGCCGCTTCGATTAGCAGGGCGTGAGCGCCTTCGGGCACTTTATCTGCGTCATGACTGCCATAGACGAAAAAGCGCCCGGCCTCGACCGGGGCCAGTTCGCGTTTCACATGGGCGACCCAGTCGGTGTCGGGCAATTCCGACACGGTGAAGGGTTTCGCGCCCGTGGCTGCCGCGAGCAGGGCCAGCGCAGTGTCGTCGGGGCTTTCCGTGAAGTACCCGCCGACTTCCCAAAGGCCGCTATCATCCTCAATCTCGAACACGCCGACACCTGTGGGGGCCGGGTCAAGCCGCTCCATCGCAGCGCCAAGCGCTTCGGCGGGACTGCGGCCTTCGAGGGTTGTAAGAGCGGTATAGGTGGGCATGTCAGCGGTTCCGATATCTGTCGGGGTTCGGGTAGGGGCGCGGCGGGGCAAGGTCAACCGCTTCCGTCCCGCGATCTGGGCCACCAAGCCCGCGAATATAGTACCAGCCCCAGATCACCCCGCAGATCCCAGCAACCAGCCCCGACAGCGCTTGACCATAGATCACGCCCGGCGCGCCGAAGATACCTGCCAGCGCCATAGCCGCGGGCCATGCGAGCAGCCCGTCCTTGGACCAGTTCAGCAGGGTCGAGCGGGTCGGCTGCCCGAGATTGTTGAACGCGGCGTTGGACACAAACAGCATCCCGACAAAGATGAACCCGCCGATCCCGATCGACGTGAAGGCGAACAGCACCTCGCGCCCCTGCCCGTCGAGCCGGAACGCTTCGGCGACATAAGGCGCGGCGAGGGCCAGCAGCGCCCAAGCAACAGCGGAATAGGCCAGACAGAACTTGATCGCGTCGGAGTATGTGGAGCGGATACGGTCATAGTAGCCCGCCCCGTAATTCTGCCCGAATATCCCGCCAATCGC
>CAZPXE010000503.1:0-2926 GCA_964590545.1 uncultured Rhodobacterales bacterium
TCACCAAAAACCAGCATATCCTGCAAGCCACCGGGCATCGTCGCGTAATAGGCTGTCGGAAAATCAAACCCGCACAGGCGCTGGAAATACGGCACCCCAATCGCCCCAATCGCCGCCACCATCAGCGGCACAAGCAACAAGGTCGGCCACATACCGGGCAGCGAGGTCAGCACCGCAGGCGTCAGCGTCGCGCCCACCGCAACCCCAAGGATCGTCCGCATCCCGTCATTGAGCGGCTTGATCCCCGCCAGCGGCACCCGCAGCAGCGCCGCCGCCAGACAGGCAGAGATCGGTCCAAGCAGCCACGGCAAGGGCAGGGCGAGGGCGTGGAACACCGCCACACCAAAGCCGGCCACAAGGAAAGCCAGCACGACCGGGATCACGCGTAACTCCCCTTCAAGCGATGTGCGAGCGAGGTGCGCAGATGCGCCTCTGCCGCCGCACCCGCCGCTTCGGCATCCCCTGTGCGCAGGGCATTTGTGATGTCCCGGTGTTGGCGCACCACCACATCAATCCGCTCCGGGTCCGTATAGGTCGTCGGGCCAAGCAGCAGCAGCGCATTGTTCAGAGCCCGCGCCGCGTCCATCAGAAAGCGGTTGCGCCCAGCCAAGTAAAGCCCACGATGAAAGTCCTGATTGATCGCCGCGCCGCGCGCCGGGTCCTCGCGCGCCGCTTCAATCTGATCGTTCAGCGCGTCCAGCGCATCGAACTCCGCCTCTGCACCGTGCTTGGCCGCCATCTCTGCGGCCGTGCGCTCCAGCACCATGCGCATCTCGTATAGCTCAACGATTTCAGTATGTTCCAAACGGCGGATCACCGCCCCGATGCGCGGGCGATGTTCCACGATCCCGTCCGCTTCCAGCCGCCGCAGCGCCTCACGCACTGGCGTGCGCGACAGGCCGAGCGTTGCGCCCACCTCCTCCTCCCGCAGCCGTGTGCCGGGGGGAAAGGTGCCACTGCGCAATGCCGCCAGCAGCGCATCATAGGCCGCTTCACCACTGGATTTCGAAGGATCAGGCATGGTCGCAACCTTGGGCTTGCATTTTGTATCCGCTTGGATACAAGGACGCTACAGGAGCAAATGTCCAATGTCAAAACAGGAAACGGATGTGCTGGTGATCGGCGGCGGAAACGCGGCTTTGACAGCAGCCCTGTCCGCACGGGAGGCGGGCGCGCAGCGGGTCACAGTGCTCGAAGCCGCGCCGAGACCTTACCGCGGCGGCAATTCGCGCCACACCCGCAATTTCCGCTGCCGCCATGACGGCCCGCTTGGCGTGCTGACCGGCAGCTATGACACCCCGGAATACTACGACGACCTCCTGAAAGTCACCAAGGGCGAGACCGACCCGGCCCTTGCCCGCATGACCATCGACGCCTCGCAAGACGCCTATGACTGGATGCAGGCGCACGGCGTGCGCTTCCAACCCTCGCTCTCTGGCACCCTGTCGCTGTCGCGCACCAACGCCTTCTTTCTTGGCGGCGGCAAGGCGCTGGTGAATGCCTATTACGCCCAAGCCGAAGATGCCGGGATCGAGCTGCACTACGACACCAAAGTCACTGCGCTGGATGTGGACGGGGGCGAGATCACCCAAGTCCACGCCGAACGGGCCGGGGAGGCGCTTATGTTCACGCCGCGCGCCGTGGTCGTCGCCTCTGGTGGCTTCCAAGCCGATCTTGACTGGCTCGCCCGCGCATGGGGACCCGCCGCGCGCAATTTCCTGATCCGGGGCACGCCCTATAATCGCGGCGTGGTGCTGAAAAACCTGCTGGATCAAGGCATGCAAAGCGTCGGCGATCCGACCCAATGCCATGCCGTTGCCATCGACGGGCGTGCCCCGAAATTCGACGGCGGCATCGTCACCCGGCTCGACTGCGTGCCGTTCTCGGTCGTCGTGAACCGCGACGCGCAACGCTTCTATGATGAAGGCGAGGATGTCTGGCCCAAGCGCTACGCGATCTGGGGCCGCCTCGTCGCCGCGCAACCCGATCAAGTCGCCTATGCCATCATCGACGCCAAATCGCGCGAGTTGTTCATGCCATCGGTCTTCCCGCCCATCGAAGCGGGGTCCATCCCGGAGCTTGCCGAGAAACTGGAGCTTCCGGCAGACGCTTTGACCACCACAATCGCAGACTTCAACGCCGCCTGCACCCAAGGCGATTTTCATCCCACCGAACTCGACGGCCTCGCCACCTCTGGCCTCACTCCCCCGAAAACCAACTGGGCGCGCCCGCTCGACACCCCGCCTTACTACGCCTATTCGCTGCGCCCCGGCGTCACCTTCACCTATCTCGGCCTGAAGGTCGACGAAACTGCCCGCGTCAGCCGCGCCGAAGGGCGGATGGAGAACCTCTGGGCCGCAGGCGAGATCATGGCAGGTTCCATCCTCGGCCAAGGCTATCTGGCAGGGTTCGGCATGACCATCGGCACCGTCTTTGGCCGCATCGCAGGAGAGGAGGCCGCCGCCTATGTCCGCTAGCCCAGCCTATGAGGAAGCCGCCCGCCAGCTTCAGATTTGCAATGCCTGCCGCTATTGCGAAGGTTACTGCTCGGCCTTTCCCGCGATCACGCGCGAGCGGGAGTTTACGCCGGATACCATCACCCAAATCGCCAATCTGTGCCACAATTGCCGGGGCTGCTACTACGCTTGCCAATATACCGAGCCGCATGAATTTGCCCTGAACCTGCCCGCCGCTTTGGCCGAAGTGCGCAGCGAAAGCTGGCAGGACTACGCATGGCCTCAGCCCGCCGCGCGCCTGTTCCACCGCCACGCATGGGCAACCATTGCTGTAACCGTGCTCGGCTTTGCGCTGCTGTTCTTCGCCATACGCGCGCTGGGCCGGGCAGAGGGGCCGGGCTTCTATGCAGTGCTCTCGCATAGCGCGATGGTCGCGATCTTTGCGCCTGCTTTCCTTGGCCCGCTTGCTG
>CAZPXE010000504.1:0-2917 GCA_964590545.1 uncultured Rhodobacterales bacterium
AGATGTCTCGGACGGGGTGAAAATTTCGTTGGCAAGGTCCACCTGACCGGGGTGGATCGCCCATTTGCCGACCATGCCCAGCGTGGCAGAGCGGCGAGCTTGCGCGCGGAAGCCTTCGTCGTCCGAGAAATCGCCAAAGGGTCCGTCCACGGGCAGCACACCATGGGTGCGGCAGGCGGCGACGATGGCGGCCTGCGCCCAGTGCCACGGGTCGGACCAGTGCTTTTGGCCGTCTTGCAGCATGTAATAGTTTTCCTGAGTGCCACCGATCCCGGTGGTCTGCATGCCCATGGAGGCGGCGAAGTCGGCGGCGCCAAGGCTCATCGCCTCAAGACGCGGCGAGGCGGCGGCGATGGCTTCCACATGGGCGATCCCGGCGGCGCTTTCGATGATGACTTCAAAGGCGAGTTTCTTGGTCCGTCCTGTCGCAGCCTCAACCGCGGTGACAAGCGCGTCGACCGCATAGATATCTTCTGCGCAGCCCACTTTTGGGATCATGATCTGATCCAAGCGCTCTGATGCGTTTTCCAAAAGGTCGATTACATCGCGATACCAGAACGGGGTGTCGAGCGAGTTGATCCGAACGCTTAGCGTCTTGTTTCCCCAATCGATGCTGCCAATCGCGTCGATCACATTCTGGCGGGCGCTGTCCTTGTCGGTAGGGGCAACGCTGTCTTCGAGGTCAAGATTAATCACATCGGCCGCGCTCGCCGCCATTTTCTCAAAAATCGCGGGGCGGGAGCCGGGACCGAAAAGTTGGCAGCGGTTCGGACGGGAGGGGGGCGTGGGTTGCAGGCGGAAGGACATGGGCGTCAGACTCCGAGTAATTTTGTTTCGTCTTGCGTTGCTCGACGCTTAGGAAATTGCGTCACCGGGCGCAAGCGCGTTTTGCAAGCGCAGCATTTCCACGAAGCGCACTATTCTTGCAAGAATTGTGCGCCCAATATCAAATTTGCGCAAAGAACTTGTGAAATTGTTCGCCGCGACCAACAAAAGAGAATGGAATTGCACTCATCTTGCACGAAACTGCGCAAAGACACGATTCTTTTCCGGGGACACTGCCATGATCCAAACGCCTTACCTTCTGTTTCTCGGCGATGCGCCGGACCAACTGGCTGCTAAAGTGGCGCAGGGCATCAAGGATTGGCGCCCAGAAAACGCGGTTGGTCAGTTTCGCTTGCCGGGCTGCGGCGCGGATATGGGCCTGACCGACATGACCTTGGAAGACGGTCTCGCTGCAGGTGCGAAGACTTTGGTGATTGGGGTGGCGAACCGGGGCGGGATCATCTCGGACGAATGGAAAGTGGTCCTCGTCCGCGCACTGCAACTTGGCTATGACCTTGCCGCCGGGCTGCACAACCTGCTGCGGGATGAAGATGTTCTGCAAGCAGCGTCAAAGGTGAATGGCCGCACCCTGCATGATGTGCGCGTGCCGACCATCGCCTACCCCATCGCGAACGGCAAAAAGCGCAGCGGCAAGCGGGCGCTGGCGATTGGCACGGATTGCTCTTGTGGCAAGATGTATACGGCCATGTCGATGGACGCCGAGATGCAGACGCGCGGGCTGAAGTCCACCTTCCGCGCGACGGGTCAGACCGGTATTCTGATCACGGGCAAAGGTGTGCCGCTGGATGCCGTTATCGCGGATTTCATGGCGGGAGCGGTTGAGTATCTGACCCCTGACAATGACGCCGATCATTGGGATCATATCGAGGGGCAAGGCAGCCTGTTCCACGTCTCTTACTCTGGCGTGACGATGGCTTTGATCCATGGCGGCCAGCCCGATGCGCTGATCCTGTGTCACGAGCCGACCCGGACGCATATGCGTGGGTTGCCGCATTATGGTCTGCCAACGCTTGAGCAGTTGCGCGATACGGCGCTGCCAATTGCCCGCGTTGCGAACCCGGATTGTATGGTGGCTGGCGTGTCGGTGAACACCAAAGCGCTGGATGACGCGGCGGCGGAGGCGTGCCTGAAAGAGATCGAAGACCGCATGGGCCTGCCTGCGACTGACCCGTTCCGGTTCGGTGCAGGTAAACTGGTGGATGCTTTGCTAGGTTGAAGCACGTCGCTGAAAAGTGGATTGCGGCTTTCAGCTATTTGACGTCAGACGCATAGTTATTGATCGACCCTCCGGGGGGAGTTTATCTAGCTCAGTGAAGCAAAGGAGTTGCGCATGAAAGTTGAGGTCACGCGAGATGTCTTCAAGCTGGCGCAGGTCTTTACCATCGCGCGCGGGTCTCGAACCGAGGCGCAGGTTCTGACAGTGCGCATCTCAGATGGGGCGCATCAGGGCTGGGGCGAGTGCGTGCCTTATGCGCGGTATGGCGAGACGCTTGACTCTGTGACGGCCGAGATTGCGGGCTTGCCCGAGCATTTTGATCGCACGGCGCTGTATGATTTGCTTCCCGCTGGGGCGGCCCGGAACGCGGTAGATTGTGCGCTTTGGGATATGCAGGCGAAACGGTCCGGGAAACGCGCCTTTGACTTGGCGGGCCTGCCCGCGCCGGGGCCTGAGATCACGGCTTACACGCTGTCCCTCGATTCCCCCGCCAAGATGCAGGCGCAGGCGGCAGAGAATGCGTTTCGCCCCTTGCTCAAGACTAAGCTCGGCGGCGGGGAAGAGGATGTTGCGCGGATCGAAGCCGTTCGCGCGGGTGCGCCGGATGCGCGGATCATTGTGGATGCGAACGAGGGTTGGACGCCGGACCTGTATAAGGCGCTGGCCCCGGTGTTGGTGCGGCTTGGGGTGCAAATGGTGGAACAGCCTTTGCCTGCGGGCGCGGATGATGCGTTGCTTGAATTGGAGCGGGTACTGCCTGTTTGTGCCGATGAAAGCTGCCATGATCGCGCCTCGCTGCCGGGCCTGAAGGGCAAGTACGATATGGTGAATATCAAGCTGGACAAAACCGGCGGG
>CAZPXE010000505.1:0-2917 GCA_964590545.1 uncultured Rhodobacterales bacterium
TCGTCTCGCCGCGCCAGACTGATCTGATTGGCAAGAACTGGTCCGGGCTGAGCGATAGCGAAGACACCCCAATCACCGACGAGCTCATTCGGATCGCCCGCCAAGGCGCGGGCTATCACGAATATCTCTGGCCCAAGCCTTCGACCGGGCAAGAGGCGCGGATGATGACCTATGTGACCTCGTTTCCGTCCTGGCAATGGGCCGTGGGCACGGGCGTGTTTATCGACGATGTGCTCGCTTCTGTTGCCGCCGCGCGGGCGGAGGTCGAGGCGCGCACGCAGCGCACATTCCTTTACATCGCGCTGATTACCGCCGCCGCGCTGGTGCTGGTCTTCGCCACCGGCATGCTCATCAATGTGCGCGAGAGGCGGCTGGCCGATGCCAAGCTGAAACGTCTGACGCAGCGGGTGTTCGATGCACAAGAAGAAGAACGCGGCCGCGTGGCGCGCGAGCTGCATGACGGGATCAGCCAAATCCTCGTCGGCATCCGCTACGCGCTCGATTCAGCCCGGCGGCGGCTTGGTCCGGGCGGCGATGGCGCGGCCGAGAACCTCGACAAAGGGATCGGCGCGCTGGCCAATGCAATCTCGGAGGTGCGCCGCATTTCCCGCGATCTGCGCCCCGGCGCGCTGGATGATCTGGGCCTCGGCCCGGCGTTGAAGGCGCTGGTGGAGGAATTCGAAGACCGCACCGGCATCACGACCCGCTTCGAGACGGTCGTGTTCCGCAACCGTCTGGACGAAAACGCCAAAATCGCCCTCTACCGCATCGCGCAAGAGGCCCTGACCAATGTAGAGCGCCATTCCAGCGCCACCGAAGTTGCCATCGACCTGCGCGGCCACCGTCAAGGCGCGACCCTGCGCATCGCCGATAATGGCAAAGGCCTCAGCCCCGACCGCCGTTCCGGCCTTGGCTTGCGGAATATGGAAGAGCGCGCCGCCCAACTCGAAGGCACCTTGCGTATTCTGGCCTCAACGGGCAAGTCTTCGACTGGCACAGTGATCGAGGTATCAATCCCCCTCACCCACCTGCTGTCGCCGGAACGCAGACCGCCAGACACACAGGCCCGCGCATGAGTGACGCTCCAAATAACAACGTTCGAGTTCTTGTTGTCGACGACCACCCGATGGTCGCCGAAGGCATCCAGTCGATTCTGGAAAGCTATGACGATCTGACAGTCGTGGGCTCGCTTGGTGACGGGCAGGCGGTGGTCGACCAAATTGACACTTTGGCGCCCGATGTGATCCTGATGGATCTGAACATGCCCGGCATGGGCGGGCTGACCGCGACCGAGATGGTGCTGGAACGCCGTCCCGAGACGCGCATTCTGATCCTGTCCATGCATGACAGCCCCGAATATGTCACCACGGCGCTGAGCCACGGCGCGATGGGCTACGTGCTTAAAGACGTGCCGACAGAAGAAATCCGCACCGCGATTGATACGGTCATGTGCGGCGAGCGATACCTGTGCACCGGCGCAGAAGGCGCTTTAGAACCCAAATCCGCTTCCATTTCCGAAACGCTGACCAACCGTGAACAAATGGTGCTGCTTCAACTGGCGCAGGGGCAGTCGAATAAGGAAGTCGCGCGGGAACTCGATATCTCCGTGCGCACGGTCGAGACGCACCGCAAGAACATCAAACGCAAACTCGGCATCTCCTCGACCGCTGGCCTGACGCGATATGCGATGGAACATGGGGTGCTGCAGGGAACGGGTGTGTCGCTGTGAAGGACTCTTGCCCGCAACAGGCAAAACCCGCCCCAGCCCTGAGCCGGGGCCTCACTCGATCAAGAGCATGCTTTCTTCATCGAGGTCCCAGCCTGCATCGAGGTCCCGTCTCAAAGACGGGACGGGTGAGCGACAAATGATCTTTCGCCCCCCTCTCCCCGCCGACATCCCCGCCCTCGTCGCCCTCAACGCTGGGGTTGTCGATGTCACGTCTCCTATGGACGCCGCCCGCTGCGCCGGGCTTTTGGCGCTGGCGGAAGGCACGCTTGTGGCAGAAGAGGCCGGCGAGGTCGTGGGGTTCGTCCTCGCCATGTATCAAGGCGCGGGCTATCAGAACGACAATTTCCAGTGGTTCACGGATCGGCTGAACAACTTCGTTTATGTGGACCGGATCGTGATCGGCGCGGCGGGGCGGGGCAAAGGCCTCGGCACCAAACTCTACGGCGCGCTGGCCGAACAGGCGCAGGCCAAAGGCGCGCTGGTCATGGCCGCCGAAATGGATATCGAGCCGCCCAATGAAACCTCCCTCGCCTTCCACAAAGCGCGCGGCTTCGTGCCCCTCGGCACCCGGACCTATGAAAGCGGAAAAGTGGTCTCGATGCAGGTGAAAGGTCTGACTGGCTGACCTTTCCGCGGAAAGAAAGTTGCGAAAATGGCCCCATGGACGACATTTTCTCCACTTCTTGTGTTGACCACCCCGCCCCCCCTGCCTAAAACCAAATCAACGCAAACAGGAGCCTCGGGTATGACCACCCTAGTCGTCATTGTAGGAAGAAAGCGCATGGGCCGGTAACGGTAAAGCCATAACAAGCCCCATGCGCCCCCAGGTTCACCACCGGGGGCTTTTTTTTGCGCCAACGAAAACAGATACGCGGACATATCGGAGAGCAAAAATGTCACGTCAAATGACCGGAGCGAAAATGGTCGTGCAAGCCTTGATCGATCAGGGCGTCGACACTGTATTCGGGTATCCCGGCGGGGCCGTGCTACCGATTTACGACGAGATTTTTCAGCAGAACAACATCCGCCACATCCTCGTGCGGCATGAACAAGGCGCGGTGCACGCGGCCGAAGGGTACGCCCGCTCCACCGGCAAGCCCGGCGTGGCGCTGGTCACATCCGGCCCCGGCGCGACCAATGCGGTCACAGGCCTGACAGATGCGCTTATGGACAGCATCCCAATCATCG
>CAZPXE010000506.1:0-2899 GCA_964590545.1 uncultured Rhodobacterales bacterium
GCTGCCGCGCAAGGCAAAGGGGTTGCGCGGGCGATGATGCACCATTCCTTTGACGCGGCGAAGGCGGCGGGGTTCACGGCAATGCAGTACAACTTCGTGGTTGAGACCAATACGCGCGCCGTGGCCACATGGGAGCGGGCCGGGTTTGACGTGGTCGGGCGGTTGCCGGAAGCGTTTTTGCACCCCGAGCGCGGCGCGGTGGATGCGTTGGTGATGTATAAGGCGCTTTAGGCGGCGCGAATTTTGAAAATTCGCGCGGGGTCAATTCTTGGAAGAATTGACGGGTGGAAGACTTGGAGAATGTGATTATGCGCCGTAGCGGGCCATAAAGGTGTCGACGGCGTTATGGGCGATGCGGTCAATATCTGCGGGCTCCACACTGTCGATCACGCCAAGCAGGATACGGGGATGCAGGTAGACTTTGCACAGCTCCGAGAGCGTTTCCGCAGCCAGTTCGAAATCGTCGATCTTCAGCAGACCTTCGGCGGCGGCCTCTTTGAACATCTCCACCATTTCAATATGGGCCATTTCCGGCCCGGTTGCCCAGAACTGCCGCCCGAATTCTGGGAAGCGCGCTGATTCCGCGACCACGGTGCGGAACATCTGGATGCCGAAGGGCGAGTACATGAACGCCATGAAAGAGCGGCAGCCTTTGAAAAGCTGGTCTGCAAAGGGGCCGCATTCGTCTGCGAAGCTGAGCGCAAGACGGGTTTGTTCCTCGCACGCGGTTTGTGCGACGGCGGCGAAAAGGGCGCGTTTGTCGGGAAAATAGCTATAGAGCGTGGCTTTGGAGACGTTTGCGGCTTTGGCAATCGCGTCCACACTCGCGCCTTCATAGCCTTGGGCCATGAACACTTCATGCGCGCCTGCCAGAACCTGCTCGACCTTGCGGCCTTTCGGGATCGACAGGGGGAAGTCTTTGGCGTGTGTGTTCATGCGTGTCTCCGTCCCTGATATTAAGGTATAAACTGTTTCGTTCAGTTTCAACAGGCACGCGTTGCCCGTCGTCGCGTCATTGCGCCGGAAAGGTGTTCCCGCTTGCCGTGTTTGTGCGCGCGCTATATCCAATAGTTAATGATCGCGATCTTATTAAAGACCTTGCCTTTCTTTGCCCTGATCGGGCTTGGATACTGGGCGGGGCGGACAAAGTTCTTTTCCGAAGAGGCTACGGCCTATCTGACGAAATTTGTCTTTTACTTCGCCTTGTCGGCGATGATTTTTCGGTTTGCGGCCAATTTGCCATTCTCAGACGTATGGAATCCGCGCCTTGTGATCGGGTATTTGTGGGGCACGGCCTTTGTCTATGGCATCTGCACGGCGGTGGCGTTTTTGCGCGGCCTTGATGTGCAGACGGCGGCGGTGGAGGCGCAGTGCGCGGCCATTGGCAATATCGGATTTCTGGGCCTTCCGATGCTGGCGCTTTTGATGGGCGACGGTGCGGTTGGGGTCATTATGATGATGCTGGCGGTGGATCTGATCGTTTTCTCGTCGCTGATTGTGATCCTGATCACCGGTTCGCGCGATGGGCGCGTGGGGTTTGGGGTGCTCAAGACCGTGGGGCTTGGGCTGGTGAAGAACCCGATGATCGTGGCGATTGTGACGGGGCTGCTGTGGTCCTCGATGGAGATCCCGATTCCTGATCCGATGAATGATTTTCTGCTTATTCTGGGCGGTGCGGCCACGCCGGGGGCGCTGTTTGCCATCGGTGCGTCACTGGCGAGCAAATCGGCCGAGCGGGTGGAGATCGCGATTTGGATCAGCACGTGCAAGCTGGTGTTGCATCCCGTTTTGGTGGCGATTGGGTTGCTGATCCTGTTCCCGGTTGACCCGTATGTGGCGGCGGTGGCGATTGCGGCCTCGGCGCTGCCGGTGGCGGGAAATGTCTATATCCTTGCGCAGCATTACGGGGTTGCGCCCCAGCGTGTTTCGGCGTCTATCCTTGTGTCAACCGCGATGAGCATCCTGACCGTGACGGCAGTGATTGCTTGGGTCCAAACGCTTTACCAAGGAGGATAAATCCCCATGCAAACGGTTTCCGAGAACGCCTGTTTTGGCGGCACGCAAGGGGTGTATACCCATGCCTCAACCGCCTGTTCGTGCGACATGACCTTTGGTCTGTTCCTGCCCGAAGAGGCGAAGGACGGGCCGGTGCCGGTTCTGTGGTATCTGTCGGGCCTGACCTGCACCCATGAGAACGCGATGGTCAAAGCGGGTGCGCAGGGCTGGGCCGCCGAGCATGGGATCGCGCTTGTGTTCCCCGATACCTCGCCGCGCGGTGAAGGTGTGGCGGATGATGAGAATTACGATCTGGGCCAAGGCGCGGGCTTCTATGTGAACGCGACTGAGGCGCCGTGGGCTGCGCATTTCCGCATGTGGGATTATGTGACCGACGAATTGCCCGCGCTGCTGGCCGAGAATTTCGCACTGGATATGGAGCGGCAGGGGATCACGGGCCATTCGATGGGCGGGCATGGCGCGCTGACGATGGCGATGAGTTTGCCGGGACGATTCAAATCGGTCTCCGCCTTTGCGCCGATTTCGCACCCGACGGGCAGCGATTGGGGCCGCAAGCAGCTTCGCGCTTATTTGGGCGAGGATGAATCCACTTGGGCGCCGCATGATGCGACGCTGTTGATGCGCTCGGTCGGGTTTGAAGGGCCGATGCTGATTGATACCGGGACGAGCGATCAGTTCATCGACCTGCTCAAGCCAGAGGCGTTGTCAGAAGCGGTTGCCGCCAAGCGCCAGCAGGCCACATTGCGGCTGCAACCGGGCTACGATCACAGCTATTTCTTCGTATCGACCTTTATGGAGGAGCATGTCGCCTTCCATGCGGAGGCGTTGTATTCGTGACAACCCTGTTCGTGGACGCGGATGCCTGCCCGGTGAAAGCCGAGGC
>CAZPXE010000507.1:0-2891 GCA_964590545.1 uncultured Rhodobacterales bacterium
GAAAACGGCGCGGCCCGCAAATTCGGATCGCGCCGCCACTACTGCCACAGCCATTTGGGCTACCGCGACGCCGCCGCCGCCATGTGCCGCCAGCTTGGCGCGCGCTACGGGCGCGATCCGCGCATCGCAGCTTGGCAAATCGACAACGAATATGGCTGCCACGACACGGTCCTGAGCTACTCTGACGCCGCCCGCGCCGCCTTCCGCGACTGGCTGGCGCAGAAATACCAATCTCCAAGCGCCCTCAATCGCGCATGGGGCACCGTGTTCTGGTCCATGGAATACAGCAGCTTCGACGAGATTGACCTGCCCGGCCAAACCGTCACCCAAGCCGCCCCCGCGCACGAACTGGATTTCCGCCGCTTCGCCTCGGACATGGTGGTGCAATGGAACCGCGCCCAAGTGGACGCCCTGCGCCCGCTGACGGGCGCGCCGCTGATCCACAACTACATGGGCCGCGTGCTTGAGTTTGACCATTTCGCAGTGGGGGCCGACCTCGATATCGCAAGCTGGGACAGCTACCCGATTGGCTTCCTATCGGACCGTCTCGAAGCCACACCGCAACACAAAGCCGCCTTCCTGCAACAGGGCGATCCGGACTTCCAAGCCTTCCACCACGACCTCTACCGCGCCGTGGGCCGGGGCCACTGGTGGGTGATGGAACAACAGCCCGGCCCGGTGAACTGGGCCCCCTACAACCCCGCGCCCCTGCCCGGCATGGTCCGCCTTTGGGCGCTGGAAGCCGCCGCACATGGGGCTCAAACCGTGTGCTATTTCCGCTGGCGGCAACCGCCCTTCGCGCAAGAACAACACCACGCCGCCCTGCTGCGTCCCGACGACGCCCCCGCCCCGGCGCTGGCCGAAGCCACTCAAGTCGCAGATGATTTCGCCGCCCTCCCAGACGATCCGGCCCCGCAAGCCCCCGTCGCGCTCATCTTCGACTACGCCTCAGACTGGATGTGGAAAACCCTGCCGCAAGGGGCCGATTTCGACTATTTCCGGCTGGTCTTTTCCGCTTATCGCGCCCTGCGCCGCGCGGGCCTGTCGGTCGATATCCTGCCCGCGGACACAAGCACGCTTGGCGGCTACGCACTCACTCTCGCCCCCGGCCTCGGCACCCTGCGCGGCGCGCTCGCAACCGCGCTCAATGACACCAAAGCCATCCTCGGCCCGCGCACCAATCTGAGCACCGAACATCATGCGATCCGCACACCCCTCGGCCCGGCCCTGCAAGGCCTCGATGCAAAAGTAACCCGCCTCGAAAGCCTGCCCCCGGATCACATGCGCCCCGCGACAGGCGGGGGCAACATCCAACATTGGTTCGAACATCTCGAAGGCAGCGCGCAGCCGCAACTCACCCTCACCAACGGCGCACCGATCCTAAGCGGCAGCGATCAGATGATGTACCTCTCTGGCTGGCCCGATGATGCCCTTTGGGACCGCATCGTTCGCCGCGCGCTACCGGACCTGCCAGCGCCGCTCCCCGATG
The DNA here is from genome assembly GCA_964590545.1 of uncultured Rhodobacterales bacterium. Lineage (GTDB taxonomy): Bacteria > Pseudomonadota > Alphaproteobacteria > Rhodobacterales > Rhodobacteraceae > Aliishimia. The sequence goes on from CAZPXE010000507.1 coordinate 1,490, forward strand.
GCCTGCGCATCCGCGACACCGCCACGCACCGCTTCATCATCAACTACAGCGCCACCGCGCAGATATGGAACGGCCACACCATCCCCGCCTGCGACGCCCTAATCGTGAACCACGACAAATAAAAAAAGGGGCGCAAACCGCCCCCCTTCTTCGGGTCTCAAATACTTCAGAGAGCGCGAGAGAGGATCTCTCGCTCGCGCAGCGAGCTACTTGCCTTCAAGCGCCTCAATCCGCGCCTTCAGCGCTTCATTCTCCTCGCGGGCCTTCTGCGCCATCGCGCGCACCGCATCGAATTCCTCCCGCGTCACAAAATCCCGATCCGCCAGCCAGCGATCCACCAGCGACTTCGCCGCCGTCTCCGCCTCTTCACGCGCACCCTGCGCCACGCCCATTGCATTGGTCATCAACTGGGACAAATCGTCAAAAATTCGCGAACGGGTCTGCATATCGGGCCTCCATTGCCTTGCCTCCTCTATATGGGGTCGCACCGCGCCAGAAGCAAGCCAGAGGCAAGGTTGACTTCCCCACCCCCTAGGGCGACACCCTCGAGCATGATCACCGCCGCCCTGCCTTTCCCGAACATCTCTCCCGAGATTTTCTCCATCTCCTTCTTCGGTATGACATTCGCCCTGCGCTGGTACGCGCTGGCCTATATCGCGGGCATCCTGATCGGCTGGCGACTGGTGGTGATGAGCGCCAAAACCGCCCGGCTCTGGCCCGGCGATAGCCCGGTAATGACGCCAAAACAGATCGAAGATTTGCTGACATGGATCATCATCGGTGTGATCCTTGGCGGGCGACTGGGCTATGTGCTGTTCTACCAACCCGGCTATTACCTTGAAAACCCCGGCCAAATCCTGATGGTCTGGCAAGGTGGCATGGCCTTTCACGGCGGCCTTCTGGGCGTCATCATCGCGGCGTGGCTCTATACCGGCACACATAAAGTCAATCGCCTCAGCGCCGCCGACGCCATCGCCCTTGGCGTGCCACCGGGTTTGCTGCTGGGCCGCCTTGCGAACTTCATCAACGCGGAACTCTGGGGCCGCGAAACGACGCTGCCTTGGGGCGTCATCTTCCCCGGAGACGCCGCCCAAACCTGCGCAAACGCAGCCTATGGCGCCTGCGCCCGACACCCTTCGCAACTCTACGAAGCGCTGCTCGAAGGGCTGATCCTCGGCGCCGTCTTGCTCTGGCTGGTCTGGGCGCGCGCAGGCTACAAACGCCCCGGCCTGCTCTGCGGAACGTTCTTCGCAGGCTACGGCATGGCGCGCTTTTTGATCGAATTCGCCCGCCAACCCGACGCGCAATTCATCACCCCCGGCAACCCCTTGGGCCTCGCATGGCATGTCGGGGGCTACGGGCTGACAATGGGCCAAATCCTGTCCCTGCCGATGATCGCCCT
>CAZPXE010000508.1:0-2886 GCA_964590545.1 uncultured Rhodobacterales bacterium
GCGCCCCGGTGTGGTCGGCACGTTGTGATCCGGAACCGCGATGGTTTTGTCAGGCGCGTGGACCGGACGGTTCGCCATGCGCAGCCCCTCAAAGGCCTGCGGGCTGGTCACTTCGTGGACCAGATGGCGGTCGATATACAAAAGGCAGGTGCCGTCTTCGGCTTCATGGGCGACATGCGCGTCCCAGATTTTGTCATAGAGTGTCTTGCCGGACATGGGTGTCCTCTCTGGCTAGCTATTTGGAATTACGGGTGTTCGAACGGGTGACGGGCAGGGCAGGCCCCGCAGCGACATCATAGTCGCGCCAGAACCGAATGGCTGGCACCGAAAAATCGCTCCCGCAGGCGGGTGCGGTCCTTGATATCGAACAAAAGCGTCATGCCGCGTGGAATAGAAGGATTCCGCGCGGCAATCAAGAATGTGGTTTGAATTGTCAGTCTCGGCAGCCCTAGAGCGTCCCGCCTTGAACCTGAATCAAAATGTGACGCCGATGTCCCGAGAACGCCGAAGGCGTGACAGGGTATTGGTGTTTCAAGTTTACGGCGGGGCGCTTCAGGCGGTTCAAGAAAACGTTGAATCGCAAATACCTTGCCACGCTTCGCGCTCTGAGGACATTTGCGATACCTGTGCCGCAGTCATGTTTCGAAACGCTTTAGGCTATGACTTGCGTGTCTTCTTCGCGATCCGCCCCAAGGATGACCGCGACAGCAGGCCATTGTGCAACGCGGCGCACATATGTGTCGTTCCGGATCACCCGGCCGCTGTAGAATGATCGCCAGCTGAGATAATTCGATACAGTGTGCAGCGGTGTGAGCACGCCGAGCACCAAGGCCAAAATGATCGGCGGAAACGACATCGCCAAGGCAACCGCGCGATACGCGCCGCCAGATGTCACCGCAAAGGCCAGATTTGCGCCCAAGATAATCGCAACAAGTGTTGCTCCAGCGATCAAAGCCAACGCGGCTGCCCCGGATGTGTCGTTACGCGGCCGGACAAGCCAAACAGGGCGGCGGGCCAAAATCACGCCCGCAAACGTAAACCCCAGCAGAACCAACAAAGCCTGCATGAGCCAAGGACCATCCACCGACTTCAGCAGCGGCACCGTCCCAAAGGACGCAGCGGACAAAACAAGGCAATAACTGCCAAGCGACTGTACCAAACACTTATAGATCAGACGAATATCGTCTTTCATTGACCCACTCCCGTAGTGGTGCTGCCGGAAGTCGCGTGTCCTGACACAAGCAGAGCGCTGCGCGCCGCTGCCACCGCCTTCAGCGGTACTATTGAAAAAGGACCCGACATTTACCCCAATCCGGCAACAGTTTCTTCCCACAGTCAGGATTATTAACCAATTGTGGCGGGACCATGTTTACGGCGTGAAATGATCGCGATGAACGGCTCAAGCTTGCGGGCTTTGCGTGCGCCATGCCAAGGTGGCTAAAACACGGAACCAAAACAATATGTCCGAGCAACAGGCGCAATCTGATACAGACCGGAGCCATGGCCCGAGCGAGCCGCAATCTTCGGCTGGGGACGCGGCGCAAAACGAAGATATCGCCGGGAACGCAGGCGTAAACGGCAATGATGATCTGGCCGAAGCCGCGGCCGAGATTCTGGACGTTGGACAATCCCTTGCAGTGCAGGCCGAAGCTTTCCTGACATCTCTCCTGCGCCCTTGGAACGCGTATCAGGTCGGCATCCTTATCGGCTTGTTTGTCGCCGCGCATCTGGCGCGCGCTGTGCTCGGCCCGCGCATTCGCGCTTGGATGGCCGCGCGCGAAGGCTGGCCCAAATGGCGGATGCGGGTGCTGGTCGTGATCCACCAACGCCTGCGTGGCATCTTCTTTGTCGCACTGATCTGGGCGGTCGTTTTCGCGATGCGCGAGATTACGTGGCCGTCACGCTCTTACCTGATCAGCGTCGTTGGAACCCTATCGACCGCGATCTTGCTGGTGATGTTCGCAACCCGGCTTATCAAGTCCCGGTTGCTGCGCAATTTGGTGCGCTACGGGGCTTGGGCCTATGTGACACTGTCAATTCTGGGCATTCTGGACGAGGCGATCTCAATTCTTGAAGCCGCCGCGCTAGAGATGGGCGGCTTCCGTCTGTCTCTTTTGATGATCGTGCAAGGCGTCGTGATTGTTGGCGTTTTGCTTGCCGCTGCGCGATTCATGACCAGCACAACGTCGGCCCGTGTTCAGGCCAATGACGAGATTAGCCCGTCGATGCGGGTGCTGATCGTCAAGGTTATCCAGATTGGATTTTATGCGCTCGCCTTCTTTATCGGTGTGCGTGCGATCGGGATCGACCTGACCGGGCTGGCCGTTTTGTCCGGCGCAATTGGCGTGGGCCTTGGCTTCGGCCTTCAAAAGGTGGTGTCCAACCTCGTGTCTGGCGTGATCATCTTACTGGACAAATCCATCAAGCCCGGCGACGTGATTTCTCTGGGCGACACGTTCGGCTGGATTCAGACGCTCGGCGCGCGCTACGCCTCCGTGGTGACACGCGACGGCAAGGAATACCTGATCCCGAATGAGGATCTGATCACGGGCCAAGTGGTCAACTGGTCCCACTCCAACGAATTCGTGCGGCTCGATATCTATTTCGGCACCGCCTATGATGACGACCCGCACAAAGTCCGTGCGCTGGCGATTGAGGCGGCGCAGTCCGTGGACCGGGTGCTTAGCTTCAAACCGCCCGTCTGCCATATCGTCGGCTTTGGCGACAGCAGCGTGGACTATATCCTGCGCTTCTGGATCACCGACCCGACCGGGGGCCTGACCAATATTCGCGGTAATGTCTATCTGGCGCTTTGGGATGCGTTCCAAGCGAACGACATCTCCATCCCCTTCCCGCAACGCGAAGTGCGGATGCTAGGGGATTAAA
>CAZPXE010000509.1:0-2881 GCA_964590545.1 uncultured Rhodobacterales bacterium
GCCTGTTGGTGCGTTCTGCGCTTTATTCAGCCCCACGCGCGGGTGCTGTTTGTGAACCCGGAGGCGCTGGAAGGTGTGGCGGAGCGGTTTGACGCCCTGCCCGTCAGCGGATTTACGCAGGTGACGCAGAGTTTCGGGCTGGATAGCCCAATCCTGATGCGGCTTACCGCACTGGCACAGGCGTGCCAGCCTGTGTTCGATGGACTTATGCTGCACCACGCCGACGATACCGCTTTGCTAACCGGCTCCGTTTCAGTGTTCGACGCGCTCTATCGCAGCGCACAGGCGGAGGCAGGATTATGAGCGCGCCCTCTTTCACCGACCTCACCCGCATCTTCGGCCGGATCGGGCTGCTGTCCTTTGGCGGGCCAGCGGCGCAAATCTCTCTCATGCACCGTGAACTGGTTGAGGAGCGGGCGTGGCTTTCAGAAGAGAGTTACCTGCGCGCTCTGTCGCTGTGCATGTTGCTGCCCGGCCCCGAGGCGATGCAGCTTGCCACCTATGCCGGGTGGCGGTTGCGCGGGGTGCCGGGCGGGCTGATCGGAGGTGGGCTGTTCGTTTTGCCAGGGGCGATTGTGATCGCGGTACTGGCGTTGGCTTATGCCAGTATCGGGCAGGTGCCGCTGGTTCAGGCGGCGTTTCTGGGGATCAAGGCAGCGGTGATCGTCATTGTGCTGCAAGCGGTGCTGAAACTCTCAGCCAAAGCGCTCAGCACGGGGGCCGAGCGGCTGTTGGCGTTGCTGGCTTTCTTCGCGCTGCTGGGGCTTGGGGCGCCCTTTCCGCTGGTCATTCTGCTGGCTGCGATACTTGGCGCGCTGGTCTTTCCCAAGCCAGAGGCCAGCACCGCTGCGCCAGTGCACGTGCCACTGTCCCAAACCCTGCGTACAGCCGCGCTGTGGAGCGCGATTTGGTTGGGGCCGCTCGCGCTCGTCTATGTGCTTGACCCAGAGTTTCTTGGCCCGCTTTCGCTGTTTTTCTCGCAACTCGCGGTCGTCACTTTTGGCGGGGCCTATGCGGTGCTGGCCTATATGACCCAAACGGTTGTGACCGGGTTCGGCTGGCTCAGCACCACGCAAATGATCGACGCGCTGGGGCTGGCAGAGACAACGCCCGGCCCGCTGATTCTGGTCACTCAATTCGTGGCGATGTTGGCCGGGATCGGTCAATCGGGTTGGGCGCTGGGCCTGCTCGCGGGCGCGCTGGCGCTTTGGATGACGTTTATCCCTTGTTTTCTGTGGATTTTCACCGCTGCACCTTATGTCGAGGCGCTCGCTGCGCGCCCCCGCCTCACCGCCGCCCTGCGTGGGATCACAGCCTCGGTTGTCGGGGTGATCGCGCAACTCGCGCTATGGTTCGCACTGCACGTTCTGTTCGACAGCGTACAGAGTTGGGGCGCTCTTCCGATGCCGGAACCTAGCTCGCTCAACCTGCGCGCCGTGCTGTTGACAGGTGTCGCGGCCGCGCTGCTGCTGTGGCGGAAACTTCCGGTCCTCCCGGTTCTCGGGGCTTTGGCGCTGGCTGGGATCGCGATTGACTCAATCTGAAGACAAACGCCCCTTTTATCTGCCGGTAAAAGGGGTATGCTTCGCAACAACTTGTGGCGCATCCTGAGGGGTTAAAGGTGAGCGACACCATCGAATATGGCAGCCTGATGCATGAGGCCATGCGCGGCCTGATCCGCAAAGTGCTGGATCAGGTGGCGGCTGACGGCCTGCCCGGCGCACACCATTTTTTCATCACATTCGACACCAGCCACCCGGATGCGGAACTGGCCGATTGGCTGTCGGACCGCTATCCCACGGAAATGACCGTGGTGATGCAGCATTGGTATGACAAGCTGGACGTCACCGATGACGGCTTTGCCGTTACGCTGAATTTCGGCGACCAGCCGGAGCCGCTTTATATTCCCTACGACGCCATCAAGACCTTCGTGGATCCGTCCGTCGAGTTCGGCCTGCGTTTTGAAGCGCAAGAGGAAGAAGGCGAAAGCGACAGCCCCGTGACCAAGCTGGACCCGGTGCCAGAACAATCGAGCCCAGCTCCAAAGGCCGAGTCCGAGGATGACGCGGACGCGCCACAAAAAGACGCCGACGTCGTTTCGCTCGACAGTTTCCGCAAGACCTGATCTGTGTTCGCGCAAGCTGCGCCAATTGGTCCGCGTTCGCTGGCGCTGTTCCAATTGCACCGTTAAGTCGCTCTCGGTATACCGCCGTCGATATTTGCATCTGACCCAATAAGAGGTTCCCCATGGCCGATACCCGCACCGAAACCGACAGCTTTGGCCCGCTTGAGGTTCCTTCCGACAAGTATTGGGGCGCGCAGACGCAACGCTCGATCATAAACTTTCCCATTGGTTGGGAAAAGCAGCCCGTCGCCATCGTGCGCGCGCTGGGCGTGATCAAGCAGGCCTGTGCGATGCAGAACATGGCGCAGGGCGGGCTGAAGCCGGAATTGGCAGATGCGATCATTCAGGCCGCTTCCGAAGTGGTTGCGGGCAAGTTCGACGACAACTTCCCGCTGGTTGTTTGGCAGACCGGATCGGGCACACAGTCGAACATGAACGCCAACGAGGTAATCGCCAACCGCGCGATTGAGATCCTAGGCGGCGTGATCGGTTCCAAGGATCCGGTGCATCCGAATGACCATTGCAATATGGGTCAATCCTCGAACGACACGTTCCCAACCGCGATGCACATCGCCACCGCCATGACCGCGCGCGATGTTCTGCTGCCGGGGCTGGCGAAGCTGCATAAGGCGTTGGACGCAAAAGTTGCCGAATTCGACGGGATCATCAAGATCGGCCGCACCCATACCCAAGACGCGACCCCGCTGACGCTGAGCCAAGAGTTTTCCGGCTATACTCACCAAGTCGCCATGGGTA
>CAZPXE010000510.1:0-2879 GCA_964590545.1 uncultured Rhodobacterales bacterium
CGGAGGGGCGGCAGGCCTATTGGGTCTGCCCGCTGGTCGAGGAAAGCGAGATCATGGACCTCACCGCCGCCGAAGAGCGGTTCAAACATCTGCGCGCGGTGCTGGGCGAGGGTGTTGTCGGGCTGGTCCACGGTCAGATGCCACCCGCCGACAAGGACGCCGCGATGGCGAAGTTTCAGGCGGGCGAGACCAAGGTGCTCGTCGCCACAACGGTGATCGAAGTGGGCGTGAACGTGCCCAACGCCACGATCATGGTGATTGAGCGGGCGGAGACCTTCGGGTTGGCGCAGTTGCACCAACTCAGGGGCCGGGTCGGGCGCGGCGATGCGGCTTCCACCTGCCTGCTGCTCTACCAAGCGCCACTGAGCGAGACGGGCAAGCGACGGCTGGAAGTGCTGCGCCGCTCGGAAGACGGGTTCGAGATTGCGCAAACCGATCTGGAGATGCGCGGTGCGGGCGATCTGATCGGCACGGCGCAATCGGGCATCCCGCGCTTTCAAATTGCGGACCTTGAACGGCAGGCAGCGCTGATGGCGGTGGCCCAGTCGGATGCCCGCGCGCTGCTCGCACAAGGCCCCGCGCTGACAAGCGAACGGGGCGAGGCAGCGCGGCTGCTTTTATGGCTCATGCGACAGGACGAAGCGATCCGTTTGATTTCAGTGGGTTAGCTCTGGCCTGAGAACAAACCTGCAAAAAGTTCGCAAATGTTCTTAAAAAGTTCTTTACGCGACGCGGAAAAAATGAGAACAAAGGTGCAACAAAACGGCGCGCAGACGCTGACATCTCTGACAAGACCGAGGCACCGACATGACCCTGATGAAAGATATCTCCGCCGCCGCCAAACGCAGCCAAGCCACGCTGTTGCATGACTTTTTGGGCGCTGCGGCTCTGGGCATCATGCTGATCGCCGCGCTGCACCTGCCAACCCTGTCTTAACCCTTTTCTGCCTGCGACTTCTCGCGCCGGAGCTACCCACAGAACACTGCCTGTTCTTTTTCTGGCCACTTCCTGTCCCCGGCCTGCCGTACGTCCCATTCGGCATCGGGTGCTCCGGGTCCCCGCGAGACACGCACAACCTGACGCCGCCTTCGCCCCGAAGTGCGGCGTCTTTTTTTGTCTGCCATTTGGCATCTGGGGCGAAAAACGACGTGGCAGGCGCACATCTTGCCGCATGACGCCTTTCCAAGCGGCGCGACCCTTCTATGATCTGCCGAAATTCACCTAAGCAGACACTCCCACACAGGCTATCCATGAGCACCGATCCCCTCGTCGTTTTCACCCCGTCCGGCAAGCGCGGACATTTCCCGCTCGGCACCCCGATCCTAACCGCCGCGCGGCAACTGGGCGTTGATCTGGACTCCGTGTGCGGCGGGCGCGGGATTTGTTCCAAATGCCAGATCACCCCGTCTTACGGCGAGTTTTCCAAGCATGGGGTAACCGTGGCGGATGGCGCGCTGTCCGAGTGGAATTCGGTCGAGCAACGCTACAAAGACAAGCGCGGTTTGATCGACGGACGCCGCTTGGGCTGTCAGGCGCAGGTGCAGGGCGATGTGGTGATCGACGTACCGCCCGAAAGTCAGGTGCATAAACAGGTCGTGCGCAAGGCCGCCGCGGTGCGTGACATCACGATGGACCCGGCCACGCGGCTTTACTTTGTGCAGGTGGATGCGCCGGATATGCACATCCCCACGGGTGATTTCGAACGGCTCGCCCGCGCGCTGAAAGAGCAGTGGCAGGTAGACGGCATCACCGCGTCCCTGAACATCATGCGCAAGCTGCAACCCGTTCTACGCAAAGGGAAATGGCAGGTTACGGTGGCGCTGCACAAGGGCCATAAGGACGACGCGCATCGCGTTATCGACATCTGGCCGGGGCTGCATGAAGGCGGGCTTTACGGGCTGGCGATTGACCTTGGTTCCACCACCATCGCCGCGCATCTATGCGATCTGGTGACGGGCGATGTGGTCGCGTCTTCCGGCGTGATGAACCCGCAAATCCGCTTCGGCGAAGACCTGATGAGCCGCGTCAGCTACGCAATGATGAACGCGGGCGGCGATGTGGAAATGACCAGCGCTGTGCGCGCCGCGATCAACACGCTCACGGATGAGATTGCGGGCGAGGCAGACATTGACGCGGGCCTGATTGTTGAGACGGTCTTTGTCTGCAACCCGGTGATGCACCACCTGCTGCTCGGGATTGATCCGGTCGAGTTGGGGCAGGCGCCCTTTGCGCTGGCGACTTCCGATTCCGTCTCGCTCGATGCGCGCGAATTGGACCTCAGCCAGATGAACCCCAACGCCCGCGTCTTCGTGCTGCCTTGCATTGCGGGTCATGTGGGCGCGGATGCCGCCGCCGTTGCGCTGTCCGAAGAGCCGGGCAAGTCGAAGGACCTCGTGCTCGTGGTCGATGTGGGCACCAATGCGGAGATTTTGCTGGGCAATACGGAGCGGGTGCTGGCCTGTTCTTCGCCGACTGGTCCCGCTTTTGAGGGCGCGCAGATCAGTTCGGGCCAGCGCGCCGCGCCGGGCGCGATTGAACGGATTGAGATTGATCCCGTCACCAAAGAGCCGCGCTTCCGCGTCATTGGCTCTGACCTTTGGTCCGATGACGAGGGCTTCACCGAGGCCACAGCCGGCAGCGGCATCACCGGCATTTGCGGCTCTGGCATTATCGAAGCGGTGGCGGAAATGCGGCTGGCCGGGGTGCTGGATGCAAGCGGGCTGGTCGGCTCGGCCGAGCAAACGGGCACGCCGCGCTGCCAAAGCACCGGGCGCACCCATGAATATGTGATCTACGATGCCAGCGCGGCGGGTGGGCCGCGTATCACCGTGACCCAAGGGGACATCCGCGCGATTCAGCTCGCAAAATCAGCGCTTTAT
>CAZPXE010000511.1:0-2867 GCA_964590545.1 uncultured Rhodobacterales bacterium
GCACGATCAGCATCCCCACCGGGTACAGCGCGGCAATCACCGGCCCCTTGCGCAACCGCATCAGCCGCCACAGCGCGCCGGTGCTGATATAGACCCACGCCGTGCGCAGCATTTGCGCGTAGGTGGCGGGAATTGTGTTCTCCATGCTATCGCGCACGATGTCGGACCAGACCAGCACATCGATATCGGCGCGGGTCTGTGCGCCGCCTATCTGCGCTTCAACATGCCAGCCATATGCGCCCTTTTCCTTTTTGGGAGAGAGGGTTAGCTCATATCCACTGATCTGCGCCTGCGCCTTGCCCTCGGCACGGTAAAGCTCCCGATACCGGCGCGGGTGGATCGGGTCATAGCCGGGAACATAAAATACCCGGCGGCGGGAAATGGGTGCGGGCGTGCTGCTCATGCCGTCCTCTTATCGTGCAGAGGTTAGCAAGCAATTCCGACGACAGTAAGGCAGAACCTTTTGCGCAGCGGTTTTGCAGATGTCAGCCCAGATATTGCAGCGCCGGGAACCGCTCGAGTAGCCACCACGAGAATTGCGTGAACGCGCCGGTTAGCAGCGCAAGACCGACCAGCACCAGCAGCAGGCCCATAGCGCGTTCAATGGTTTTCATGTGCTTTTTCAAGCGGTTCATCACGCCCATCGCGCGGGACATAAACAGCGCAGCCAGCAAGAACGGAATGCCGAGGCCCGCAGCGTAGATGCCGAGCAGCACCGTTCCGCGCGCGACGGAGGCTTCGGAGGCCGCCAGTGTCAGGATCGCGCCCAATTGCGGACCGATGCAGGGGGTCCAGCCGAAGGCGAAGGCGAGGCCCAGAACATACGCCCCGAAGGACGATCCGCCTTTGTCGCCCGCATCCAGTCGCGCCTCTTGGTCGAGGAAAGGAATGCGGAAGACCGACAGGAAATGCAGGCCGAAGATGATGACGACGACGCCAGAGGCTTGAGCGAAAAGTTCCTGATTGCGCAGGAAGAACGCGCCGAAGGCCGAGGCGGTGAAGCCGAGGAGCAGGAACACCGTCGACAGGCCCATCACGAAGAACAGCGCGGTGATGAAGGTCTTGCGCCGTGCCGATGAACTCTCTGACATTTCAGAGACTTGTACGCCGGACATATAGGCCAGATAGGGTGGCACAATAGGCAGCACGCAAGGGCTGAGGAAGCTGATGATCCCCGCCGTCAGAGCGATGAGCATAGCGGGCAGCAGCCCTGCGTCGATGAGATCCAAACCGAACATGAGCCACACATAAGCCACCGCGCCGCCCGCGTCACGGGACGCGCTGTCACATCTGTGTGGACAGAATGAAACATGCGGCCTATGTCACTGGTATGACACATGAATTAGATGCGATTGGGCTGCTCTGCCCCCTGCCCGTGCTCAAAGCGCGCAAGCGGCTTCAAGGGCTGGAGGTGGGCGATGTGCTGCGCGTGTCGACCGACGACCCGGCGGCGATTGTGGATATTCCGCATTTCTGTTCGGAGGCCGGGCATGACCTCGCAGGGCATGAGGATCAGGGCGTGGTTCAGGTGTGGGAGATCCGCAAGGGCGGATAGGCTTTGCCGATCGGCTCGAAACGAAAAAACCCCACCGCGTTTTGCGATGGGGTTTTGTTTTTGTGCCGTGCGGCGGAGTGAACCCCGCCCTACTTGGAGCCCAAAGACCACCAGCCGCGGCGTTTGGGCTTGGGCGGAGAGTCTGGTTCAGCCGCCACCGGCTCGGGTTCCGGAGCAGGCTCTGGCGTAGGTTCTGGTTCGGGGGCCGGTTCGGGCGCGGGCTCCGGTTCAGGTGCCGGTTCTGGCGCGGGTGCTTCGGCTTCCGGCTCAGCGGCCGCCTCTTCCGCTTTCGGTTCGGCCTTCTTGCGGCTGCGGGTGGCGCGCTTTTTCTTTGGCTTTTCCTCGGCTTCGGGCGCAGCTTCCGCTTCTGCGGGAGCCTCTTCCGCCGGAGCTTCTTCCGGCTCTACCTTCTTGCGTGACCGTGTGGCGCGCTTTTTCTTCGGCTTTTCTTCCGGCGCGGCCTCGGTTTCAGCTTCGGGTTTCGCCTCAGCCTCAGCATCCGCGTCGGCAGTCGCGTCAGCCTCGGCTTCCGGCTCTGCCTTTTTCCGGCTACGGGTGCGGCGCGGCTTTTTGGCAGGCTTTTCGTCTTCAGCCGCCTCGGGCGCTTGTTCTGCAGCTTCGGCTTCGGGCGCAGCCTCAGGTGCCGCTTCGGGCGCGACCTCAGGCTCCGCAGGAGCGTCGGCAGCCTCGCTTTCAGCCTCACCCGCCTCGGTGGTCTCTGTGTTCTCACCCTCGTCAGATTGCTCTCCGCCCGAAGATTTCCGCCGCCGGCGACGACGACGGCGACGCTTGGGCTTCGCCTCCTCGTCGCCGGCTTCGGTTGCCGGGGCCGGTGCCTCCTCCTGCACCTCCTCGGCTTCATCCACATCGTCCATGATCGACGCATCGACCGAGACCACCGGGGCCTCGACCAGCGCGACCGTGCGCGTGGCAGTCTTGAACTTCTCAAGGTTGAAATCGGGGCTGACCAGCGACGGGTCCCCTTCGATCCGCACAGAAAGACCATAACGGCCTTCGATTTGCGCGATATGCTCGCGCTTCATGTTCATCAGGAAGTTGGCAATGCCCACAGGACATTTCACCAGCACCTCGCGAGAGCGGCGGCGCGTGCCTTCTTCTTCGATCTGGCGCAAGATCGACAACGCCATGTTGTCGTCCGAACGGATCAAACCCGTGCCGTGACAATGTGGGCATGGCTGGGTTGTCGCCTCGATCATGCCGGGACGCAGACGCTGGCGCGACATTTCCATCAGCCCGAAGCCCGAAATGCGGCCCACCTGAATACGCGCGCGGTCGGTCTTCAGCTTGTCCT
>CAZPXE010000512.1:0-2855 GCA_964590545.1 uncultured Rhodobacterales bacterium
TGAATTGCGACAGCACGCCAAAGGGTTTGTTGAACAGGATCAGCATGGTGCCCGTGTCACTTTAGCTCGATCCAGACGGGTAGATGGCCAGCGTCATCGCGGGATAAGCCGTGTCGTGCCAACCGACGCCGCGCGTGCCAGATCGACGTCCAGAGACATGGGGATGTATTCGCCGCGCCGCCAAAGCTGGGCCAGATCATCGTAGTGGCGGGACAGCATGTGACCCGATTGACCGGTGGAGACGATGAACACCGAACTATCAGGGTCCGCAAAGTCATACACGCCGCGATATCCCGCGCCATGGACCGAATGGAACGGGTTCGGATCGGTGCCTTTGGTCCGTCCGCGCAACAAGGTGTTGTCACCGCCAGAGGTGGATTGGCGAATGTTCACCACCGCCGACAGCCCCGGAATTTCGCCCAGCACCTGATGATCATGGGTCGCCTGATGTGAATCGCCCCAGCGCAGGCTGTCAAAATTGTCTCCCCAGCGTTCTTCGATCCACAGCAGCGCGTCATCCAGCGCAAGGCGGGCCATCTCGGGGCAGGTCTCTGTCGGGGCGGATTGGCGCACATCGCACCACGCGGACGCGCCGTCGATATCGCGGAAGACGCGCTCGATAAACAGCGGCTCCACATGGGTGTATTCATCCGCAAGCGGGCCAAGCTCATCCTGAATAAGCCGCGCTTGCAGGGCGCGCAGCCATGCGGCGTAGATCAGCGGCTCGGGCAGATGCTCGTTCATCTCGCCATTCCAATCGGCGAGCAGGGTCAGCGCCTGCTGGCGTTTGCGCTCGGTCGTGCCGTCCGGCGCGGCCTCGCCTGTGAACCACAGGTCTGCGCCGATGAGCGGCAGAAGGGCGCGGGCCGTGAACGAGACGGTGTCCTGCTGCGCTTCGATGAAACTGTCGCGGGTATGCACCTCGCGCGATTGCATCAGGCGACGCCAGCGCAGCACGCGTTGGGCATCGCCCCAGACAAAAGAGATGTGGTTCGGAAAGGGTCGATCGACCGTCTTGTTGTTGGTGTTGCCGAGGATGCCGGAGGTGGGCGAGACAAATTCCGGGTTCGACAGATATTGCATGCGCCCGTTCCAGCGGTTCTCGGGCAGCCATCCGGGGGACGGTATGCGCCCTTGGCTTTGGTGGCGGGCATCACGGCGGGGCACAGCGCCGATGGTCTTCATCGCAATGGTATCCTGATCGGCCAAAGTCAGGTTCTGTGCCGGGGCGAGATACCCTTCAGCGGCATTGATCGCCTCAGCCACGTCTGCGGATTGCGAGATCTGGAGCGCCGCAGACAGCGACGTGTCGCGTGGTGACAAAACCGTCCAAGCGACGGAGGCGACATGGCCGGGCGGCGTAATGTTCCCCAGCCCAAAGCGGGAGGGGGGTAAAACGGGGCCGTTCTCGGTCCAGCGCAGCTGCACGGTGACGGGGGCTTGATCGGCGATATTGATAATTGACGCGCGGGTTTGGAAAGGTTTGAACCCTTCAGGGGTCAGGTATTCTTCGGGGTTCTCGGGGTTGAGTTGTTCGATGTAAACGTCCTGATCGTCTACATAGGCGCTCGTCAGCCCCCAGCCGAGCCGCGCGGAGCGACCCGTCAGCACGACCGGCATTCCCGGAATGGTCCCGCCGATCACACCGCCCGAGCGCAGTTCCAGTCTTGCAAGGTACCAGATGGCGGGGGCCGAGAAGCCAAGATGCGGGTCATTGGCCAGCAGCGTGCCGCCAGATGCGGAGCGGCTCGGTGCTGCGGCCCATGCGTTGGATGCGCCCGCAAAGCCCCTGTCGGGGATTGGGTCGAGCGGGTGTTTTGGCGCGGCAGGCGCATGGGCGTAACGCGCGCCTTTGAGCGTCGGGAAGAGCTGTGAAAATTCAGGCACCTCCGCAATGCCCGCGCCGGGATGATCGGGCAGGATGTCGAGCAGGCGTGCTTGGTCATCAAGGGCGAGGGAGGTGCGCGCGCGCAGCACTTCTTCCTCGAGATGGCCTGACAATTGCAGGCCCATCAGTTTGATAATGGCGAGCGAATCCGCAGGGCGCCATGGCGCCATTGGCGCGGAGAACATGAACATTTCCGGCGCGCCGCGCCCCAGCGCCTCTTCGTTAATCTGGCTCAGACGGGCATTGACGCCTGCGGCGTAGGCTTCCAGCGCGGATTTGGCATACGCATCCTGCACCTCGAGCGAGGATTGAGCGAGGCGGTAGATATCGAGCCGTCGCAAGAAGGTGTCGATGGAAAGGGTCGCCGTGCCGAACAACTCGCTCAGCCTTCCCTGCGCGGTGCGGCGCAGCATCGTCATCTGCCACAGGCGGTCTTGGGCATGGGCGAAACCAAGGGCGAAATACACATCCGCATCGGAGGTGGCGAAGATGTGGGGCACGTTGGCATTGTCGCGGATGATCTGCGCTTCACCGCTCAGACCCGTCACCTCGACCGCGCGATTATAGTCAGGAAGCGAGCGCGAGGCGAAGTAATACACCCCGATCAGCGCGATGACAGCAAGCACCACAAGCCCGCCCGCGATGCGCAGCAACCAGCGAAAGACAACCGCCATTCAGACCTCCGTTAGACTCGCGCCTTGGGTATCCGATTGACGCGGGGGCGTCGACTGTTAGGTAAACCGAATACAAACTTTCAAGTGACGGGGGAAATCATGTCCAAGCTGGCATTTCTGGGACTGGGCGTCATGGGCGCACCGATGGCGGGGCATCTGGCGGCCGCGGGGCATGAGGTGACGGTCTATAACCGGACCACCGCCAAGGCCGAGGCGTGGACCAAAGACAATGCTGGCTCGTTTGCACCAACGCCGCGTGAGGCGGCAGCAGGGGCTGAAATGGTCATGTCTTG
>CAZPXE010000513.1:0-2844 GCA_964590545.1 uncultured Rhodobacterales bacterium
ATGTCCTCCGCGCTCTGCAGTGATGCGGGTGTTTCGTGCGCGCGGGGCAGGGCGGTGGGGTCTTCTGCCACCAATCTCCCTACTGCAAACGCAGCCTTGTTTTTCTCAACGGCGACCCCGTTCTGCTCCATCGCGCGCAACAGCGCCGCGAGGCCCACAGGCACCAGTCCTTTCTGCCATGCAAAGCCCAGCAGGATCACATTGGAAAAGACCGCCTCGCCCATCACCCGCTCTGCCAGCGCCCCGGCATCGACCGAGGACAGCGCGCCCTTGGCCAGCACCGACGCCACCAGATCGCGCCGCGCCGGGATGTTCAGATCGGCGTCGCGGTTCAGCACCAGATCGCCCGTCGGCATTTCTGCCTCATTCAGAACCACCCGCGTCCGCGGCCCCAGATGCGCCGAGGCTTTGGGCGAGGACGTCACCACCGCGTCACAGCCAATCACCGCATCCGCGCTTGCGTCGTCAATCCGGACTTGGCTGATCGCCGCCGGATCATTGGCCAGCCGCACATAGCTCAGCACCGTGCCGAACTTCTGCGCAAACCCGGTGAAGTCGAGCACCGACGCCCCCTTATGTTCCAGATGCGCTGCCATCGTGATCAGCGCGCCGATGGTCACAACGCCCGTGCCACCCACGCCAGTAATCAGCAGATCATACGGGTCTTTCAACGCGGGCAAGACGGGCAACGCCAGCGCGTCCGCGCGCGCCAGCAATGCCGCATCGGGGCCTTGCGCCTTCTTCTTCACCGCCCCTTCCAGCGTCACGAAACTCGGGCAGAACCCGTTCACACAAGAGAAATCCTTGTTGCAGGACGATTGGTTCACCTGCCGCTTGGTGCCGAATTCTGTCCGCTTCGGCTCCACACTCAAACAATTGCTTTGCTTGGAACAATCCCCGCAGCCCTCGCAGACCAATTCATTGATCAGCACGACCTTCTTGGGGTCCTCCATCAGCCCCCGCTTGCGCTTGCGCCGCTTCTCGGTCGCGCAGGTCTGCTCGTAGATCAAGGCCGTCACGCCCGGCACCTCGCGCAACTCGCGCTGCACCGGGTCGAGGTCCGCGCGGTCATGGAACGTTGTCCCGGTCGGGAAGTCGCCCCGTGCGAACTTGCCAATATCGTCCGAGACTAACGCAATCCGCGCCACCCCCTCGGCCCGGCAAGATTGCGCAATCGCCGCCGGGCTCACGGGCCCATCTACAGGTTGCCCGCCGGTCATAGCCACCGCGTCATTGTAAAGGATTTTATAGGTGATATTCGCCTCGAACGCGATCGCCTGCCGCACCGCCAAAGCGCCGGAATGATACCATGTCCCCTCGCCAATATTCTGGAACCTGTGCGGCTTGCCCGTAAACATGCCTTGCACCGCCAGCGGCACCCCTTCGCCGCCCATCTGCGCAAAACCGCCCGTCTCGCGGCCCATCCAAGACGCCATCACATGACAGCCAATACCGGACGCGGCCTTGCTCCCCTCGGGCACCTTGGTCGAGCTATTATGCGGGCAGCCCGAGCAGAAATAGGGCGTGCGCGCCGCGCCTGGCAGGCTCAGCACCGGGGGCACGTCGCGGGTAATCCGCGCCGCCCGCTCCGCGAAGTTCTGCCCCGGAAACACCCCGTCCAGCCGTTTGGCGAGGATCGGTACCAACTGGCGCGGGCTCAACTCACCCGTCCACGGCACCAACGGGTCCAACGCCTCATCATGCTTGCCCACCATCCGGTCGGGCTTATGGCCGGGCCAGTCGTAGAAATATTCCTTAAGCTGGCTCTCAATAATCCCGCGCTTTTCTTCGACAACCAGCACTTCTTGCTTACCCGCCACAAACTCCAGCGCCGAGCGCTTCGGCAGCGGCCATGGCATCCCAACCTTGTAGATATCCAGCCCAAGCGCGCGGCATTCATCCGGGCCCAGACCCATCAGCCGCAGCGCCTCCATCACATCCAGATGCGCCTTTCCGGTCGTCACGATCCCGTAATGCGCATCGCGCAGCCCGTAGATCGCGCGGTCAATCGGGTTCGCCTCCACAAAGGCCTCCACCGCGCGCAGCTTGGCCTCCATGCGCGTCTCCAACTCGGGCGAGGGCATTTCCATCCCCCGCACATGCAGCCCGCCGGGGGGCGCGATGAAATCCGGCTGCGCGAAAGCGCGGGCAGGGGCGAGGTCCAGCGACATACCCGATTCCACCGTCTCGGAAATCGCCTTAAAGCCAACCCATGTGCCGGAAAACCGCGAGAGCGCGTAGCCATATTCGCCAAAGGCCAGATATTCCGCGACCGAGGCCGGGTTGAGCACCGGCATCATCCACGTCATGAACGCCACATCCGACTGGTGCGGCATGGAGGAAGAGACCGACCCATGGTCATCCCCCGCCACCACCAAAACGCCGCCCTTTGGCGCTGAACCATAGGCATTGCCATGGCGCAGCGCGTCGCCAGAGCGGTCCACGCCCGGCCCCTTGCCATACCACATGGAAAACACACCCTCGACCTCGCAACCCGGCGCAAGGCTGGCCTGCTGGGCACCCAGCACGGCTGTCGCCCCAAGGTCCTCGTTGATTGCGGGTTTGACCCGTATGTCATGCGCATCACACAGCGTCTGGTTCCGCCAAAACTCCATGTCCAACCCACCCAGCGGTGAGCCGCGATAGCCCGACACGAACCCCGCCGTGTGCATCCCCGCCGCCCGGTCCCGCCGCGCTTGGTCGAACATGATCCGCACCAGCGCCTGCGTTCCGGTCAGAAACACGCGCCCTTCGGTGCGGTGGTAGCGGTCCATCAGGTCGTATGGGGCAAGGTTGGGCGGGTGTTGGGTCATAAAAGCCTCCGTTTTGAACTGAATATCACCG
>CAZPXE010000514.1:0-2842 GCA_964590545.1 uncultured Rhodobacterales bacterium
TGGCACCGCAACCCAGCGCGCCGCCAAAAGCACCCGACGTGACGCGCCCAAGCGCGGCAGGCATCGTACCTGAAACGGCTCCCCTCGGCGTGCCGGGGTCGGTATTCGCCCTGCAGATCAACCCAATACGCTCGGCTACGCGCAGCATCGCAGCCGAACGCTATGATCCGTTGCAAGGGATGGAACCACGCTTGACGCCGCAACCAAGCGCGCCGCCACAAGCACCCGACGTGACGCGCCCAAGCACGGCAGGCATCGCGCCAAACGACGCTCCCCTCGGCGTGCCGGGGTCCGTCATTGCTGGTATGGTCGACCCGGAACTGTCATCCACGCAAGAGGTTGCATCTGTGCGATTTGATGCGCTTCAAGGACTGCGGCCAAGCTTGGGCCTACAGCCAATCGCGCCGCCTGTCGCACCGGATGTGTCCCGGCCAAGAGCGGCTGGCCTTGCACCAGCGGCAGATGCTGTGGTTTCAGGTGCGCCAGCGGTGGGCGGCAATACGGATGTCGCAACGCTTGATCGCCCGCCAGGTGTGACCGGTGGCGATTTGATACCAGAGCAACTTCAAGCCTTGGATGCATTGCCTGTTGGGTTGAATGTCAGCTTGGTTGATCCGGGCAGGTCAGATGAAACCGTTGTCTCACTGCGCCTAAACAAACCAGCCGAGGTGCGCGGAGAAGATGTCCGCTTCCGGCGTGCGCCTACCACCAATGGCGAAACGATTGGCAAATACGGCACAGGCACGCCCGCCATACTCCTCGAGCGGCGCGATGATGGCTGGGCGCTTGTGGTCATTGACGGTGTCACTGCGTGGATGTTCGGGCGATTTGTAGTGCCTTTGGAGTAGGCCCGCGACATCAGGCGCTGACCCTAAGGATAACTTGGGTCCAAACCGAGGAGTTCGTCGAGTTGGCGTGCGATCCAGCCATGGGGAATGAAGTGCCCGCCGGGATGAATATCAAGCGAGACAAACCCCTTGGCGCAATCCTCCCATGTGGTTCTGGTTAGGGTAAGGAACGAGACCTGTTTCCAATTGCCCCGTTGGGTCGCGTCTGAGCAGCCGAGCTTGTCACGCCACAGTTTGACCGGGTAGGTCGTGTCCCCGCCGGGTCCCAATGGGAAGTCGAGCACCTGATCATTCAGACCATAGACCTGCCGCACCTCGCGCGGGGCGGTCGGACAGGTTTCCGATTGCGGTAAAGTGCCAGAAATCGCCAAGAGCGCTGCGACATCCGCGCCATCGTTGCACACAAAGCGCCACGCCATATTGCTGCCCCAGCTATAACCAGAGACATAGATTTGGTCCTCTAGCACCGGATATCGCGCTTTCACATCCTCCAGCACTGAACGGGTAAACGGAATGTCTCGTGTTGTCGGTGCCCAGAAGTCCCAACTGCGCCCCAACCCGTTCGGTGCCACCAGCAACACCCCCCGCCTCCGCGTTGCGCCAGAGATGCGTTGGTGCTGCACGATCAGCGTGCCTTGCCGCTGCCAACCGTGGAAATGCAGCAGCACCGGCATCGGATCGATGCCGTTCCAGCCGTCTGGCTCCTTCACGTGATAAGACCGATCACCGATTTCACACGGCGTTTGGTCGGTGCAGGCAAGGGCCGGCGCTGCGAGGGTCAAGGCAAGGAATAAGGCACGAAGCATGCCAACGGCGTAGCGCGATCCATTCGCGCTGTCACATCACTGTTCTGTGGGACCTCATGGATCCGTGTGTTTCAAGACAGTCCATTTCGGAAAAGATGCGCCCGCCCTTTTGGGGAAAAAGGGCGGGCGCTGACCGGGGCAGCTCCGGCCATGGGGAACTCTATGGCAGCGATACGTGGGCGAGACGCGCCCGCCAGATCCCGTCAGCCAGAGGGTGGCGCGAAAAGCTTGCCGCCTTCAACGCTCCATCCTTTCACCGACTCCGGGAACAGGCGGAAGCCGGGAAGGCCTGCAAGTTCAGAGCTGTAGAACCAGTTGAGAGCGGCCAGTTCGCCAGTGTTACAGAAGGACACGACTTGGCTGGTTTGCCAATCCACGTCATTCTCGCGCAGATAACTGACCACTTCCGCAACACCATCGGCAGGATCCGTTTCCATCATCCGCGACATCAATGGTGAGGCGGGGATATTCTGAGCCCCGGGCAAGGTGGTTGCCATGACCCTGCCCAGCTTATCAAGGCGAGAGACGAATTTGTGTGGGCGCGCATCCAGCAAATGGCCTGCGATCTGGAAGGTCGCAATCCCGTACACGTCCACCTCATCCGCACGCCATTCGCGCGAGAAGCTGACCTTGATGCTGCGCGATTTCGGTGTGCGCGGCTCCGCATCGACTGACAACCCTGCCTCAGCCCAAGCCGAATGCCCGCCTCGCAGGATTGCCAGTTGCTTGGCCCCTGACGACTTCAGCATCCAATAAACCAGCGCTGCGCGGCCCACATCCATTGGGTTTGGCTTGCTGTGCACCACCACGATAGGACGGGCAAGGTCCAGCCCGGCCCCGCCGATCAAATCTGCAAGCCTCTCTTCCGATGGCGGCTGACCGGGATTGTCTTTCGGCCCACGCCAATTCTTGAACGGGACCGAGACCGCACCGGGAACAACGCCTTTCGCGACGGCCTTGGGGCTGCGAATATCCAGAACCTGAATTTCAGCACGCGCCATCAGGTCTTGTAGTGCGCCCGGTTTCGGCATCACCGACCAATCCACCGTGTCGATGCTGACATTTTCGCACGGTAGGGCCAGTGTCTGACCCACACGGATCAGATCAGGATTCCGCCCGATCGCAGACCGGTTAGCGCTAAGTAGTTGGTGCAACTTGAACACAGAGCCAAGCTGAGTTTCGGCAATC
>CAZPXE010000515.1:0-2842 GCA_964590545.1 uncultured Rhodobacterales bacterium
CGACGCGTGATCGACTCCAGCTCACTTTCTTCCCATTTGCGCGGATCAATGCATAGACCGCCCTTGGAGCCCCCAAACGGCGCCTCAACAAGAGCGCATTTATAAGTCATCAACGCTGCGAGCGCTTCAACCTCATCCTGATTGACCCCCAGCGAGTAACGAATGCCGCCCTTCACAGGCTCCATATGTTCCGAATGCACGGATCGATAGCCTGTAAAGGTGTGAATATCGCCCCGCAGCCGCACGCCAAAGCGTACCGTGTAGGTTGCATTGGCGATTTTGATCTTTTCCTGAAGACCGGGCGACAAGTCCAGCAAATTGGCGGCTTTTGTGTACATCAGGTCGACCGACTCACGGAAGGTCGGCTCGTTTTTTGAGCTCACGTTAAGGTTCCCACGAATATGCTGCATGTGAATCGTCCTTCTCGGATGCAAATGGCCACAGGTTTCTCCTTGGGTTTGAGCATGAGAGCGATTACCGAAGACGTAACGCGAACCGCATATTTCATCTAGTTTTTTGTTCAAATTTTAGGCAAATTGGCGCAAATATTCGCTTAAATGGATTATTTGCGCGGTTTTGCCCGCCGGGTCGCCTCTGCATCCAGCGGATTTTCTGGCCATGGATGGCGTGGATAGCGCCCGCGCATGTCCCGGCGCACATCTGCATAGGCTCCGCGCCAAAATCCGGGCAAATCCTGCGTCGTTTGAAGGGGTTTGCCGCCCGGCGAAAGCAGCGTGATTCGCAGTGGCAAGCGATCCGGCCCCACGCTCGGATGCACGCTAGAGCCAAACATTTCCTGCAACCGCACCGCCACCTCTGGTTGCGGTGCGTCGTAATCCACCGCCAGCCGCGTTCCTGTCGGCGCTTTGATCGAAGCAGGCGCGAGGCGATCAAGCACTTGCCCCCCATCCCAACCCAACATTCCGCGCAACCCCTCAAGCGGGTCCACTTTCCCAAAATCAGCCTTGCTCTTGGCCCCACCCAACACAGGCAACAGCCAATCCTCCAGCCGCGCCATCAACCCCGCGTCACTCACATCCGGCATGCTCACCTCGCCGCGTGCCGCAAGCCAGCCAATCCGCCCGCGCAACAAACGCGCCGCCTTGCTCCAGCCAAGCGCCTCCACACCCAATTGCCGCACGCCCTCAAGCGCAGCCGCTGCCACATCCTCTGCAGGCGCATCCCGCCAAAGCTGATCGTCCAGCACCAACTCCCCAAGGCGCAAATGCCGCCGCGCCAGCACACGCCCTTCCCGCTTGGACCAAATGCATTGCTCGACCCAGACCATATCGCCCCCATGCACCTCCCGCATCTCCGCCTCAGTGGTCGGCAGTGCCAGCCTGATCCGTGCCTCCCGCGCATCCCCGTCTAGATCCGCAATCACCAACATCCGCTCGCCTGCCAACGGATCATCCTCGCGCAAAAACGCGCCCTTCCCACCCGACATATGATAGCGCGGCGCATCGCCCGCGCGGCGCAGCGCAATCCGATCAGGATAGGCCAGCGACAGGCTTTGCGCCGGGCTCAAATCCCGCGTGCCTTCAAACCGCGCCAAGCGCTTGGCCTCGCTCTTCACACTCGCACGCGCCGCACGCTGCACCTTGGCGGGCCGATTGGCCTCAAACCGCGCCGCATCTCTCAGCGCCTCCAGCCGCCACGCCAAATCCACTGTGCCCGCCTGCATCACAATATCCCGCGCCCCCAGCAAAGCCGCCAAATCCGCCCCACCGCGCCCACCTTCGCTCAGCATATGGGCCAAGCGCGGATGAAGCGGCATCTTCGCCAATGCCTCCCCAGCCTTCGTCAATCCCCCCGCTGAATCCAGTGCCCCAAGCCGCGCCAAAAGCTCCTGCGCCGCCGCCAATCCAGCTGCAGGCGGTTGGTTCAAAAACGCCAGCTCAGCAGGGTCGCGCGTGCCCCAGCGCGCCAGTTCCAGCAGCAATCCCGCCAAATCTGCCGCCTCAATCTCCGCAGGAGCAAAAGCCGGCAACGCCCCCTCAGCGCCCTTGGTCCAAGCCCGATAGCACCAGCCTGCCGCGACACGCCCAGCGCGCCCCGCCCGCTGGGTCGCCTCAGCGCGCGACACTGGTTCCGTCACCAAACGCGACATGCCAGAGCCGGGATCAAACCGCGCCCTCCGTGAGCGCCCGCCATCCACAACCACTCGAATATCCGGGATCGTCAGCGAGGTTTCCGCAATTGCCGTTGCCAACACCACCTTGCGCACATCATCGCGCGGCTTGAGCACTTTGGCCTGTTGATCAAACGGCATCGCCCCATAAAGCGGCATGATCTGAGCCCCGTCGGGCAAGCGCGCTTCAAGTGCGGCAGAACAGCGTCCAATCTCGCCCTGTCCGGGCAGAAACACCAGCACACCGCCCTCAGTTGCGCCCATCGCCTCCAGCGTCATGTCAGCCACAACCTGCTCAAATCGCTCAGCTTTTTGGATCGGTTTGTCGCGCCAAATCACCTCAACATCAAAGCTGCGCCCCTCAGCCGTCACAATCGGTGCATCTCCCAGCATCGCCGCTACCGGAGCCGCATCCAGCGTCGCGGACATCACCAAAACCTGCAAATCCGGCCGCAGCGCCCCGCGCAATTCCCAGACCAGCGCGAGCCCCAAATCCGCCTGCAACGAGCGCTCATGGAACTCGTCAAACAGCACCGCGCCGATCCCACTCAGCTCCGGGTCAGACTGGATCATCGCCGTCAAAACACCCTCGGTGACCACCTCAATGCGCGTCGCCGCGCTCACCGCCTTGGCCCCGCGCATCCGATAGCCCACTCGGCCCCCAACATCCTCAGCCAGCGTGCTCGCCATCCGCTCAGCCGCCGCACGCGC
>CAZPXE010000516.1:0-2841 GCA_964590545.1 uncultured Rhodobacterales bacterium
CCCATCATGATGGTCGGAAACACCGCTTCCCACAAATCCCCCGCCCGCGCGCTGCGCTGGGCAATGGCTGGGGTCGAGGCCAGATCAAGCACGACCAAATCCGCCGCCGCCCCTGCCGCCAGCGTGCCAATCTCGCCGCCGCGCCCAATCGCCGCCGCCGCGCCCTCGCTCGCCAGCCACAAAAGCTGCGCCGGGTGTAGCGCCACCCCCCTGAGCTGCGCGACCTCATAAGCTGCCGCCATGGTCCGCAGCATCGAGAAATTCGACCCGCCGCCGGTATCCGTCGCCAGCCCCACACCTATCCCGCGCCCCATCAGCCCGGTCACATCGCACAGCCCCGATCCGATAAACGTGTTCGAGGTCGGGCAATGAGCGACCTTGGCGCCGACCTCCGCCAGCCGATCCACTTCGCGCGGCTCCAGATGGATCGCGTGACCATAAAGGCCATTCGCGCCCAGCAGGCCGAACATCTCGTAGGTATCCAAGTAATCGCGGGCGTCGGGGAACAGCCCGCGCACCCATGCGATTTCGTCCACCTGCTCGCTCAGATGCGTCTGCATCAGACAATCCGGGTGCTCGGTCCACAGCGCGCCAAGCGCCTCTAGCTGCTCTGGCGTGGAGGTCGGCGAGAAACGCGGCGTGATGGCATAGCGCGCGCGGCCCGTTCCGTGCCAGCGTTCCAGCAAAGCGCGGCTCTCGTCATACGCGGTTTGCGCCGTGTCGCGCAGCCCCTCTGGCGCGTTGCGGTCCATACAAGTCTTGCCCGCGACCACCGCCATCCCCCGCGCCTGCGCCGCCTCAAAAATCGCATCGACCGAGGCCGGGTGGATCGTACAATAGGACGCCATCGCCGTGGTCCCATGGGCCAAAGCAAGGTCGAGATAGCGCCCCGCCACCTGCGCCGCATAGGCCGGGTCATCAAAGCGCATTTCTTCGGGGAAGGTGTAGGTGTTCAACCAGTCGATCAGCCGCTTGCCCCAAGACGCGATGATCGCGGTCTGCGGGTAGTGGACATGGGCGTCAACGAAACCGGGCAGGATCAGCTTGTCGGAATAGCGCGTGACCTGCGCCTGTGGTGCCAGTGCGCGGATCTGTTCCAGCGTACCAAGCGCAACAATCACGCCGCCGCGTATCAGCAGCGCTTCATGCTCTGCCACGCTTGCCTCTGGTGCGCCCTCGAACGGGTTGCCCACAAAGGCCAGCACCCGCCCGGTCAATATCTGTGCATCTTCCATAACCCCCATCTGCCGCCATCGCGCAAAGCGACGCAACCCCAACCCCTTGGTTGCGCCCGCTTTGCGCCGCGTTTAATCTGATTTCAGCGCAACAGGAGGGCAGCGGATGAGCGATCCAGAGACCGAGATCAGCCCCGATGCCGACGTTACCTATGCGCTGGACCCCAAAACCACCTCCGCCATCCTCTACGCCGTCGATATTGACGACCGCGCCAAGCTGACAGAGTTGATGGAGCCGCTCCACGCCGCCGATATCGCGGACTTGCTGGAGCAGATGAACGCTTTCGATCGCTCCCGCCTCGTGCGGCTTTATGATCAGGAGTTCGACGGAGACATCCTGTCGGAACTGGACGAGAGCATCCGCGAGGAAGTCATCTCGGTCCTGAAGCCCGAAGTGCTCGCCGAGGCGGTGCGCGATCTGGACAGTGACGATGTGGTCGATCTGGTCGAAGATCTGGACGCGCCGCAGCAGGAAGCCATCCTTGACGCGCTGGAAGACACCGACCGGGTCGCGGTGGAACAGGCGCTGGCCTACCCGGAATATTCCGCTGGCCGCCTCATGCAGCGAGAATTGGTCATGGCCCCGGATCATTGGACCGTGGGCGAGGCCATCGACCATTTGCGCTCGGTGTCTGAGGAGACCTTCCCCGAGCAATTCTACCACGTCACCCTTGTGGACCCGCGCCTGCATCCGGTAGGCAATGTGACCCTGGGCAAGCTGATGCGCTCGCGCCGCGAGGTGCAGCTGGTCGATATCATAGAGGAGACGTTCCAGATCATCCCGGTGATGCAGGACGAATCCGAAGTGGCCTATGCGTTCAACCAATACCACCTGATCTCTGCGCCTGTGGTCGATGAAGAAGGCCGCCTGATCGGGGTCATCACCATCGACGACGCGATGGCGGTGCTGGATGAAGAACACGAAGAGGACATTCTGCGCCTCGCCGGGGTGGGCGAGGAAAGCTCGCTCTCGGACAACATCGCGGCGACGACCAAGCAGCGCCTGCCATGGCTGGCAGTGAACTTGGCGACGTCGATTGTCGCCTCGATGGTGATTGCGCAGTTCGAAATGGCGCTGGCGCAGATCGTAGCGCTGGCGGTGCTGATGCCGATTGTGGCCTCGATGGGCGGCAATGCGGGCACGCAATCGCTGACGGTGGCCGTGCGCGCGATTGCGACCAAGGACCTCACCGGCGCCAATGTCTGGCGCGTGATCCGGCGCGAGGTGCTGGTGGGCCTGATCAACGGGCTGATCTTTGCGGTGGTGATGGGCATCGTGGGTGTGATCTGGTTCGGCTCGCCCGCTTTGGGATACGTCATCGCCGCTGCGATGGTGGTGAACCTGATCATAGCCGGGCTGGCGGGCACGGCGATCCCTGTGATCCTCGACCGTATCGGCATTGACCCCGCGCTGGCCTCTGGCGCGTTCGTCACCACGGTGACCGATGTGGTGGGCTTCTTCGCCTTCCTCGGCCTTGCCGCGCTGGTGCTGCTATGACCGAAGACACCCTCGCCGAGATCAAAGCCGCCGCCCGCAAAGCCGCCTTTGCCCGCCGTAAAGCCGCCTTTGACAGCGCCGCGCCAAAGGCAATCTTATGAGACATGG
>CAZPXE010000517.1:0-2824 GCA_964590545.1 uncultured Rhodobacterales bacterium
CTAGAAGCTGGTGCAGATGACGTGGTTGAGCATGATGATGGCAGAATCGTCAAGACAGGTGGGCCGGAACTGGCGCTTGAGGTCGAAAACAACGGCTATGCCGGTATTCTGGCGGAGGTGGCGTAATGGCCGAAGCGGCTGTGAAAACATCCCCGACCGAGGCGCGTCTGGCGGCGCTCGCCATGCCCGAAGGTGGCTGGTCGGGTCCGGCGCGCGCGGCGGCGCTGGCGCGGGTGCGTGAGATGGGCTTGCCCGGACGGCGCGACGAGTATTGGAAATTTACCCGGCCCGACACGTTGGTCGAAGTGAACGCGCCGGAAGCGGCGCTGTTCGAAACGCAAGAAGCGCCAATTTTTGATGAGATTGACCGCCTTAAAGTCGTCTTTGTTGACGGCGTGTTCAGCGCCGAGGAGTCCGACGATCTGACAGGCGTGGGGCTGACCATTGACCGGCTAGCAAACGCTGCCGACATTCACTGGGCATCTGACCTCTACGGGACGCTGGAAGGCGATGGCCACTATGTTCCGCGCCCGCTGGCGGCGTTGAATACGGCCTATGCCACGGACGGTGTGTTGATCCATGTAACTGGCAAAGTCGAAAAGCCTGTGAGCGTGATTTATCGCCATGCATCAACGACTTCTGACGCGATCTTGCACCATTGCATTAAGTTGGATGCAGGTGCGGAAATGACGCTGCTTGAAAACGGTCCCGCCGCCGCACGCTTTAACAAATGCTTGGAAGTTGACGTGGCGGATAATGCGACGTTCCACCATGTGCGCGCGCAGGGGCGTGACCACGAACGGCGCGCGGCGACGCATATTTTCGCGCGGCTGGGGACGCAAAGCACGTTCAAATCCTTCACGCTGACCGTGAACGGGCGGCTGACGCGGAACGAATGTGTGCTTGAACTGACCGGCGATGATGCGGTGGCCCATGTGGCGGGCGCTTGTGTTGGCGATGGGGATTTCCACCACGATGACACGGTGTTTGTAACCCACGACGCGTTGAATTGCGAAAGCCGTCAGGTGTTCAAAAAGGTCCTGCGCAACGGCGCGGTTGGTGTGTTCCAGGGCAAGATCCTTGTGAAGGCCGGTGCGCAGAAGACCGATGGGTATCAGATTAGCCAATCGTTGCTTCTGGACGAAGACGCGCAATTCCTCGCCAAGCCGGAGTTGGAGATTTACGCAGATGACGTGGCATGCTCGCATGGCTCGACCTCTGGTGCGATCGACGAAGACGCGCTGTTCTACATGCGCTCGCGCGGGGTCCCGGAGCGCGAGGCGACGAGCCTGCTGACGCTGGCTTTCCTCGCTGAAGCGCTGGAAGAGATCGAGGATGAGCGCCTTGCCGAAGCCCTGACAGACCGCCTTGCGGGCTGGATGGAGCGGCATTCCAGCTGATGAGTATCGCGCGCGACATCGTGCAAACCTATCGGCGGCCGGGCGAGGTGATTGCCCGGCGCGCATTCGGCGTGCCGCGTGAGGACCGCGCGATTGCTCTTGTTATGGGAGCTTGCGCGCTGATGTTTGCCGCGCAATTGCCGAAGCTGTCGCGGCAAGCGCATCTCACAGGTGAAGACTTGAACGTTCTGATGGGCGCGTCGCTGATGGGGCTGATCTTTGTCGCGCCCCTGCTGTTTTATCTGTTGGCCTTTGTGACTTACGTGATTGGCCGCGCACTTGGCGGGCAGGGCAGCGCGTTCCAGCATCGCCTTGCGCTGTTCTGGTCTTTGCTGGCGGCGTCGCCTTTGGCGCTGCTCAACGGACTTGTCGCTGGTTTCGTCGGGCCGGGAGCGCAATTGACGGCTGTGGGCGCGCTGTGGTTTGCGGCGTTTATGTGGTTCTGGTCTTCGGGCCTGTGGCACGTTTCAAAGAAGGTTGTGGCATGACGTTGACATGGCGTGATCTGTTGGTTGAGACCGTGCGCGACCCGGCTGAGGCTGGGCGTATGGTTATGAGCGTGGCTTTGCCGCGCCGCGATATCTGGCTGAGTGTTGTGGCCGTCGCCGCGCTGAATGCTGTGCTGAGCGCGATCGTGGGCTTGGTTTCGCCCGCACCGCCGGAGGCCGCTGACACTTTTCCAATGCTGGCCGTCGGCCCGTTTGCTCAGGCCCTCATCATCGGCGGCTTGTTGGTGCTTTTGGCGCATCTCCTCACGTGGGTCGGTCGCACGATGGGCGGGGCGGGCAATATCGATGATATGCTCAAGCTGATGGTCTGGATGCAGCTTGTGGCGATGGTGTTGCAGGCGGCGAACTTGGTGCTGCTGCTGGCGGTGCCGGTGCTGGGATCGCTGCTGGTGATTGTGATCGTGGTGATCATGCTGCGGGTGCTGCTGAGTTTCATTATGGTCGGGCATGGGTTCGACACACTTGGCAATGCGGCGCTGGTGCTGTTTGCCAGTTTTATTGGGTTGATTATTGGGATTTCCCTGCTGCTGGTGCTGATCGGCGCAGGCAATATCGGAGTGCAGGCAAGTGTATGACGTAGACGCGATCCGGGCTGATTTCCCGATTCTGAGCCGCGAAGTGAATGGCAAGCCGCTGGTGTATCTCGACAATGGAGCCTCGGCGCAAAAGCCTCAGGTGGTGATCGATGCGATCACGACAGCCTATGCCGAGGAATATGCCAATGTGCATCGCGGGCTGCATTACCTGTCGAACCTTGCCACCGAGAAATACGAGGCGGTGCGCGGTATCATCGCGAGGTTTTTGAACGCACCGTCAGAGGATGAGATCGTCCTGAACTCTGGCACCACCGAGGGGATCAATATGGTCGCTTACGGCTGGGCGATGGCGCACTTGTCCGAAGGCGACGAGATTGTG
>CAZPXE010000518.1:0-2821 GCA_964590545.1 uncultured Rhodobacterales bacterium
GGACCTGTCGATCTATAGTTAAAGAGTGGTAAACAAATACGCAGCGATGCTGAACAAATGACACATGCATCAAGTATAAACGGCCAAAAGGGTTCCCCTTCGCGCGCAAATCCGCCTATTGCGTCACTAGGTTTTTTGTTTGGCTGAGCGCCGGTACTCCAGAGGTCAATTATGCTCGGACACCACGACGATATCGTCTTTGTTTATGGCGCGATGCGCTCGGGAACGACTGTCTTCCGCCTGATGCTGGATGCCCATCCACAGATCGGCAATCCCGGCGAAATGGACTTCCTGTTTGATTTCCTGCACCCCGATAGCAGCCATGAGACCGGATGGCGCTATGATTTTGACGCGCTGCACGGCAGTCGCATCTTTCGCGAGGCGGGTCTGGACCAGCCCGAAGGACTGACAGGGCTGGATTTGCTGGATTCGTTCCTGACGCAACTTAAAGCGCGCACCGGAACAGATGTGATCAGCATCAACCTGCACAACCAGATCAGCAAGACACTGCAGATCATGCCCAAGGCACGGGTGCTGCATGTGGTCCGCGATCCGCGTGATGTGGCGCGCTCATCGATCCAGATGGGCTGGGCGGGCACGCTGTATCACAGTGTGCAGCACTGGGTTGATACAGAGCGTGATTGGGACAAGGCCAAGGCGCAAATCAGCCCCGAACAGGCGCATGATCTGACCTATGAGGATCTGTTCCGCGATATCGACAGCGAATTGCGCAAAGTGACCGAGTTCTTCGGAGTGCCCTTTGATCCGAACATGCTGGGCTATCACGAAAACACGACCTATGGCCCGCCGGATGTGTCTTTGACCGAGCAATGGAAGCGCAAATGCACAGCGCCCGAGCTTGAAGAGATCGAGAGCCGTATCGTGGAGCTGATGCAAAGCCGGGGCTATGCGCCCTCACAGCCGCAGACAGCACTGAGCGGCCTGCGCAAACTGAAGCTCGCCGTGCAGAACAAGCGCTATATCTGGGCGTTTGGCATGAAGCGGTTTGGCGCGTTCACGTTCTGGGCGGAACGTGTGACGCGATGGGCGGGTCTAAAAACCGCCCACCAGGTTTATCGGCGGCGCATTCAGGACATCATCGGTCAGGAAGTGAAATAGCACCCCCTTGGATACCGCGCGCCCTTCAGGCAGATCAACCGCATGATTGGGCGGCACAGGCACGGCCTTGCGAGCTGGGGACGTCAGGGCGATCACAGAAACAAAGCCCGCTAAAACCACCGTTGCGGCAACACGCGACAGCAAACAGATACCAGTGCACGCGCCTCTTTATCACACCAACGAAGCACGATAGGGCACATACATGAAAACTGCTCAGCATCTCCCTATCTTGGACGGGTTGCGCGGCTTGGCCGCCATGGCTGTTGTGTTTGGGCACTGCGCCGGAGCGGGCTTCTTGCCATCACAGATCGTGGGCCTCGGACAAGTGGGCGTCACGACGTTTTTTGCGCTCAGCGGCTTTCTGATGGCGCATTTGTATCTACGCAGGCCGTTCAACGCGGGCGAGTTGCGGCTTTACAGCGTGGCACGGGTTGCGCGGATTGTTCCGCTGTATTGGCTTGTGGCAGGCGGGGCATCGGTACTGCTCTATGTGATCGGCACATCGCTTTATGGCATCATGGATTTTACGGACGTTCTGGCCAACCTGCTGTTTATTCAGGGCAATGGTGTATTTTGGTCCATTCCGGTTGAGATTCACTTCTATCTCATATTCCCGGTGCTGTGGTGGTTGACTGCGCGCGGTATGTTCTGGACAGGGCTGGCCCTTATTCTTACCGTGCAAGCCGCGCTTGCCTTTCTGCTCAATGACGTCTTTGCAAATGGGCGGTGGATTTTCTTTTGGCTCCACATCTTTTTGATTGGCGGGGCCGTGGCATGGCATGCAAGACCCGCTATCGAAACGCCCCTTAAACACATCCCCGCCTGGGCGCATATCTGCGCGTGGATTTGCGTGCTGCTGATAGTGCTGTCCCCTGCCGGAATGCGCCAAACACTTGGCTGGACAGTTTATCCCTCTCCTATTGATCCTCTCACGGCTGGCCTTGCGCTCGCGCTCCTGATTGCAGCCGTATATCGGCTTGGCCCTATGCCCGTATTAAACAACAGACCTTGCGTTTATCTCGGGAAAATCTCGTTCGGGATATACTTGCTTCATGTACCGTTTCTGATCGTCGCGCGAGAGTTGGAGGGGATATTGGGGTCCATTCCACTGGGTCAAACGCTGTTTGTCGTCGCAGGAACTATCGTCGCTTCGCATATCAGCTTCGTCATTTTCGAAGCGCCCGCAGCGAAGTATTTACGATCCAGAACAAAGCGCTCAGCCCCGGCTCCATCAAGTAGCTAAGCGGCACTGGACTGACCTTGCGGCACGAACACGCTTACCCAAGCACCTGATGGGGGCCGAACGATGAAACCTGACCCGGCGGGCTGGACTCACCTCAGCCCGCCATAGCATCAAGCAGCGCATGGACCAAATCGCCATACAGCACCTGACATAGACAGCGCACCGCCTTACTGCAGCGCCACCAGACCTGTCGCCGTCGTGCCTGTCGCCATCACCCGCGCCACGCGCAGCGGATAGACCACCCCGCCCTGCACATTGTCGAAGGCCACGGTCTGGCCCGATACCATCTGCACCTGCAGACTGCCGCCCGCACCCACATAGATGCCACGCGTCGCTGAAGGCAGATCCGCCGCGTCATTGGGCACAATCGGTTCGGCGTCGCGCGCAGGCGATGTCAGGCTTGTCGCGTAATTTTCGAAATCGTCGTTCATGGCCTTACCCTTTCGTGACCGGTTCGCA
>CAZPXE010000519.1:0-2821 GCA_964590545.1 uncultured Rhodobacterales bacterium
CGCTGGGCCCATGCTGCACTGCGGCACGCCGCCGCAATTTGTGCGTTACCGGAGGGCCCGCCCTTTCAGGATCGCGTCCGCGCCGAACCGCGCCCTGATCTTGTCCGTCGCCCGCTCGGCGTCTGAGCGCCTCTCCGCGCCGGGGTCGAGCAAATCCGGCGTCAAATCCGCGCCCTCCGCCGGGACCAAATCCGACAGCCCGCAGCCCAGCAAGCGGTACGGCCCCTCATCTCCCACCTGATCGAATAGCGCCCTTGCAGTGCGGTAAATCCGGTCGGCCATCTGCGTCGCATCGCCCAGCGACACGCGCCGGGTCAAGGTCTTGTGGTTCGCGCGTTTCAGCTTCAGCGTCACCACCCGCCCGGCCAGATCCTTGGCCTTGGCGCGGTCCGACACTTTCTCGGCCATGCGCCAGATATGGCCGTCCAGCACATCCACATTGCTCGTATCTGTCCCAAACGTCGTCTCGTTTGAGATTGATTTCATCGGGCTATGCGCTGACACCCGCCGCGCATCCTGCCCGCGCGCCAGATGATAGAGCCGCTCGCCCATCGATCCGAAGCGGGCGATCAGATCGACCTGCTCCCAGCGCAGCAGGTCCGAGAAGGTGCGGATGCCGACCTTGTCCAGCGACTCCTGCGCTGACGGGCCAATGCCCCAGATCAGCCGCACGGGTTTGTCGCGCAGAAAATCCGCCGTCTCCGCCGCGCCAATGATCGAAAAGCCGCGTGGTTTTTCCAGATCGGACGCGACCTTTGCCAGAAACTTATTATGGCTCAGCCCGATAGAGCCGGTCAGCCCCAACTCATCCTTCATCCGCTGGATCAGCCGCACCAGCATCACTGCTGGCGGCGCGCCGTGCAGGCGGGTGGTGCCGGTCAGGTCAAGGAAGGCTTCGTCCAGCGACAGCGGTTCAATCGCTGGGGTCAGGTCCAGCATCATCGCTTTGATGGCGCGGCTGGCCTCGGCATAGACCTCCATCCGCGGCCTCACCACCACCGCGTCGGGGCAAAGCTTCAGCGCCTGAAACATCGGCATCGCGGATCGCACGCCCCGGATGCGCGCCACATAACAGGCGGTCGACACAACCCCGCGCCGCCCGCCACCGATGACAACAGGCTTGTCCGCCAAGGACGGGTCATCGCGCTTTTCGACCGAGGCATAGAAGGCGTCGCAATCCATATGAGCAATCGACAGATCCCACAGTTCAGGATGCGACAACACACGCGGGCTGCCGCAAGAAGGGCAGCGCGCTCCGGTCTCAAACTGGGTGGTGCAATCGCGGCAAAGGCTGGGCATGGTATCGTCACGCTAGGCTTACGTGCAGACTACAGGGGCGCGCCGAAAATGACCATATCGCAGGACTTCATGGGGGCGAAACTGGCGCTGTTTATCGGCCCGCGCCTGTTGGTGCTACACCGGGATGACACGCCCGGCCTGCTTTGGCCCGGTTTCTGGGACCTTCCCGGCGGTGGGCGCGAGCCGGGGGAGACGCCCCTTCAGACCGCTTTGCGGGAAACACGCGAGGAGTTCACGTTGACCGTGCCGCAAGCGCATATCTGCTGGGGCCGGGCCTATACCAACTCTATCGGGCGGCAAGTCTGGTTCTTTGCCGGATGGCTGCCCGCGCAGGCCGAGGCGCAGGTGGTGCTGGGCGATGAAGGGCAGGGATGGGCGCTGATGACGGTGCAAGAATTCCTCGCCCATGACAAGGTCGTCCCACAGTTCAAGCCGCGTCTACAGGATTATCTGCGTGGTGTTATGAGCGGTTTTTGATGGAAAGACCCCCCGCTGCGGAAGCGGGGGGAGGTGACGAACCTCAGGAAGAACTGGTTCGTCGGGGAGTATTCCAACATTCAGCACTTTACCTTTGATTTGACCCACCTCGGTCGGTACGAGCCGCCGCCAAGCTGCGGGGCAGAGAAACGCAATAAAAATCAGATCAAACATAAAGTGCTTGGGAATACCGTATGCGCAATCTGCCGCCTAGGCGAGTAAGGAATACCCGACTCTGGGTATATATGGTGGCCTGTGCCAATATTCACACAGGACTTAGCGTGGCCCCGAGCTGTGGATGGGTTGAAATTCTTCCCTATAGTTTCGGATGTTAGATCCCCTCAAGGCTGTGGACAATCTGTTGCGCCACTAATTTGGGCGCATGGGACTGATAAATCGGGCGACCCACAACGATATGATCGGCCCCATCGGAAATGGCGCTGGCCGGGGTCGCGACTCGCTTCTGGTCGCCTTTTTCAGCGCCGTCCGGGCGCACGCCGGGGGTGACGATCAGGCGGCCTGTCGCTTCGGGCAACGCGCGGATCAGCGCAGCCTCCTGCGGCGAAGCGATAACCCCATCCGCGCCCGCGTCGAAGGCTTTTCCAGCGCGTTCGGTCACCAGATCAGGGATCGCACCGTCTTTGATCAGGCAGGCGTCCAGATCATCGCGATCCAGCGAGGTCAGCACAGTCACGGCGAGGATTTTCAGGTTGGACCCTGCTGCGCCTTCCTTGGCCGCGCGCACCACATGCGGGTCGCCATGCACCGTCAGGAAATCCAGATCGAACTGCGCCAGCCCGCGCACCGCCGCCTCGACGGTGTTGCCGATGTCGAACAGCTTCATATCGAGGAAAATGCGCTTGCCATGCTCGTCCTTGAGCTCATTGGCCAACGCCAGCCCGCCGCCGGTCAACATGCCAAGCCCGATTTTATAGAAGGACACCGTGTCGCCCAGCCGTTCCGCCAGTTTCAGCCCCGCCATCGCGTTGCCCACATCCAGCGCCACAATCAATCGATCGTCTGCCATGCTCTTGTCCCCTTTGTG
>CAZPXE010000520.1:0-2818 GCA_964590545.1 uncultured Rhodobacterales bacterium
TTGCCGCCCGCGGCATAAAACGCACGGCCCAGCGATGTGCGGGTCATGACAATGGTGAACAGGATCACGGTCGCAATGGCGATCCAGCTGAGGATCGGCAGACCCAGCAGGTCTGTGCGGGGGACAGATTTAAAGGAATCCGACATTTCGTGGCTGTTGACCCATTTGCCTTCGGTCAAAAGGAAGATGATGCCGCGGAAAATGGTCATCGTCCCTAGCGTGACCACGATGGGCGGGATCGCCAGTTTCCAAACCAGAATACCGTTAAACATGCCCAACAAGGTGCCAAAGCCGATGGCGATGAGAACGATGAAGATCACTGGCAGGCCGGGGGCGGCGATGTTGATCAGGGACACCACCATCCCGGTCAGGGCCAGATTGGCCGCGACGGACAGGTCAATGCACTTGGTCAGAATCACGATCATCTGCCCGATGGCCAACAGGATCAGCGGCGAGGTGTCGTTGAACACGTTCAGCAGGTTGGACGGAGCCACGAAAGCAGGAAACCGCCATGCAATCACACCCAAAAGGACGGCGATTGCCAACATCAAAAGGGCTTCGCGAGAGGCGAGGAGCTTGGTCATGCGTGGGTCTCCGTGATGCCTGCGGCGTGGCTGACCAGCACTTCAGGACTGATGTCTTGTCGGTCGAGTTCGGCTGCAATCCGGCCTTCGCGCATGACGATCACACGGTCCGACATGCCGACAATTTCAGGTATTTCAGAGCTGACCATGATCACCGCCAAACCTTGGGCTGCCAATTCAGCCATAAATTCATGGACAGCGGCCTTCGATCCGATGTCGATACCCTTGGTTGGCTCGTCCAGAATGATGACCTTGGGGTTGGTTGCCAGCCATTTGGCGATGACGACCTTTTGCTGGTTACCGCCCGATAGGCTGCCAACATGGGTGTCTAGCGATGCGGCGCGCAGATCCAACCGCTCGGTATATTCACGCGCCAGTTTGAATTCTTCCGCCATTTTCAGAAATCCCTTGCGGGAGGTTTGTTTCAGCGATGGTAGGGTCACGTTCTGAAAGATCGGCAGATCGACGATCGCGCCCTGTTTGCCGCGATC
Source organism: uncultured Rhodobacterales bacterium (assembly GCA_964590545.1). Taxonomy (GTDB): domain Bacteria; phylum Pseudomonadota; class Alphaproteobacteria; order Rhodobacterales; family Rhodobacteraceae; genus Aliishimia. The sequence goes on from CAZPXE010000520.1 coordinate 1,076, forward strand.
CTCTGGTACGTAGACGATACCGTGGGACACCGCATCGGCCGGTGATCGGATCGTAGCCACGGCACCGTCCACGCGCACGGATCCGGCTGCGGGTTTGGTTGTACCAAATAGGGCCTGCATGAATTCGGAACGGCCAGCGCCCACAAGGCCATAAAACCCAAGGATTTCTCCGCGTTTAAGAGTGAAGCCGATATCGGCAAATTCGGTCGGGTGGTCGTAGCCGGTGACGCTGAGCACGTCGGCCCCCAAATTACGGTCGCGTTCAGGGAAGATCTGGCTGACATCGCGGCCAACCATCATCTTGACCAATTCGGCCTCGCTCACATCGGCGATGGCACCGTCGCCGATCAACTGCCCATCACGGAATACGGTGTAATTGTCTGCAATGCGGAAAATCTCATCAAACTTGTGGCTGATGAACAAGATGGCCTTTCCTTGCGCCTTGAGGCCATCGACGAGTTCATAAAGTTCCTCGATTTCGGCGTGGCTGAGGGCGGCGGTGGGTTCATCCATGATGACCACGCGTGCATCCACGGACAGGGCGCGGGCGATTGCCACGAGGTGTTTGTTGGCGGTGCCAAGTTCCTTGAGGGTCGCATTTGGGTCGATCTTTGCCCCAAGCCCGTCCAAAATCTTTTTCGCGCCCTCGAACATGGCGCGGGTGTCAATCAGGCCAAATCGGCCTTTGGGGGCATGGCCCAGAAAAATGTTTTCGGCCACGCTCAGCTCGTCAAACAGCACCGTTTCCTGATGGATCGCCGTAACGCCTGCAGTCTCAGCCGATTGTGGGGTGGGAAATTGAACGGGCGCGGCATCGACACGAATCTCACCGCCGTCAGGCTGATAGATCCCAGTTAGGGTTTTCACGACAGTGGATTTGCCAGCACCGTTTTCACCGACGAGTGCCGTGACCTTGCCCGCGTAAAGATCGAGCGAGACCTCGGACAGTGCGCGCACCCCGGGAAAGGTTTTCGTAACCTTCGCTAGGGACAGAACGGGGGTGTCAGATGGGGACACGGCGGGCCTCATTTCCAGTCGGGTTTGAATGTCGTGGGAGACGTTGGTCTGGCGCGGACAGGCCGCGCCAGACCGGATGACATCAGAAGATGTCTTTGAAGTCGTCGATGTTGGAGCTGTCATAGGTGAACGGATCGGCCATCGCAGCGCTGCCCGTTTCATCCAGCGTGACAGAGCCCATCCGGCCCATTGGAATCTCGCCGCTTGGGTCAGTTCCGGTGGCGAGCGAGTGGGCGATCATTGTGGCCGAGTAACCCAGATCGATCGGGTTCCAGATAGCGAAGCTTTCGGTCGCGCCGCTTTCAACGCAGCCTGCCATCTCGGATGGAAGACCAAGGCCCGTGACGTTGATCTCACCGATCTTGCCAGCATCGGATACCGCCTGACAGGCCGCAAGGATGCCTACTGTCGTTGGCGCGATGATCGCCCCAAGGTCAGGATAGGTTTGCATGAGGCCTTGTGCTTCGCGGTAGGATTTGTCCGACAAATCGTCGCCATAGACTGTGGCGACCAGATCGATGCCTGGATAGTTTGGCAGAACCTCTTCGGCGGCGGCAATCCATGCGTTCTGGTTGGTCGACGTGGATGTTGCCGATAGGATCGCCACCTCACCGCCGTCGGGCATATGGTCTGCAGCGAGCTTGAGGATCGTGTTCCCGATTAGCGGCGTAGAAGACGGGTTCAGATGCATCATCCGGCCCTCTTCGGCCACACCGGAATCCCAGC
>CAZPXE010000521.1:0-2814 GCA_964590545.1 uncultured Rhodobacterales bacterium
CGCCGCGACATTCGATTTCCGTCACCGTGGTCTGGAAGTGGTACTGCACGCCCTTGTCGGTGATGTAGTCGAGCCACGGTTGAATCCACGCGTAGTTCGTGGGCGCGTTCAGCAGGCGGTTGGAGGCGCTGTCGGGCGTGACGATGCCGAACAGCAGCTGCATGAAGACATCGCCGATCGTCTTGGTGCTGGCGGTGCGGGCCTTGGCCGCGACCAGCGAGCGGGTGATGCCGATGGCGAGGAATTTTTGATACGCCTCGGAGCGGTGTTCAGCCCCGATGAAATCCCACCAGCCGATGCGTTCGTATTCGTCGAAGCGGCGCTCCTTGCAGGAGGTCATGATGCGCCAGATGCAGGCGGTGAAGTGTTCGATATCCTCGAAGGAGATCTCATCCCGTGGCGAGATGCCATAGAGGAAGGTTTGCAGCATGTTGGCTGCTTCCTTCAGGTCGCGCGGGAAGCGTTCGGGCAGGACGATGCCGGGCTTGTCATACATGGCGACGAGGATGCGGGTGGTGTCGGCGAGGTTATCTTCGACCGTGCCTTTGCCGTAGAACGGGATGCGCGACATCGTATCGGTGATGTGGCGGTAGAAATTGGGGAAGAAGCGGAAGCCATGCTCGCCCGGCAACCATGGGCGGCGCGAGCCAGGGCGGGCGGAGAAGCCGTCGACCGCCAGCCATTCCCGTAGCGCGTGGTTATGTTCTTCCTTGGAGCCGTGATCGTCTTCGCCTTGCATCACGGGGATGGAGCGGGCTTTGCCCCCGGCAATGATTTGGCGTTCGATCACCTCAACCTCGAAGCCGCGGTCGATGAGTTCGTGGGCGGCGCTCATGCCGGCAACACCGCCGCCGAGGATAACGACTTTCTTGGCCATTAGCTGGCTCCTGCGTGGGGCGCGTGGGGCAGGGGCCCGAGCGCGTAGAGGTCATATTCGACGAGAAGCGTGTCCATGGTGACATGGCCGATCCCGAGATATTGGATGCGGTTGACCCAGTCCCATTTGGGGGAGGAGGTCAGGAAGGTGGGCGTGAGACGGATGGGCGTTTGGGGGCGCGGGGTTCCTGCGAGTAGGTCGGCGTGGCCGGTGGGGCCGAAATCGGCGATGCCGCTATATTCGGCCATCAGTTGCGCGCCATCGGTCAGGGTGACAAGTGCGCGCACGGCGACGATGCCGATCCCGTCCGGGCGGATGCGCATCCAATCGCCGCCCACATGGACGACGGTGCCGTTGATATGCGGGCCTTTGACCGTGCCGCCGGTCCCCAGCGGGTAGATAATCCGCAAGCCATCAGGAGTGTCGCCCACGACGATGGGTGGGTCCGCCAGTGGGACGGTGACGCGGGCGACATGGATGGGGTCGACGGGGAAGGGGGCGGCAAAATGTGGCTCTAGGGGCGGTTTAGCGTCTGGTTTTGGCGCATTGAGTGTGCCGGGATCGACGCGGCGGAGGCCGTTTTGCAGGACGGGACGCCATGTGAGCTCTTTGCCCAGCGGTACCTCGGGCAGCAGGGCGGTGAAGACCTGCATGCCTGTCTCTGGGTCTATACCGGAGGGCATGGCGGGGATCGCCTGTTCCGGGCCGTTTCCAACGCGGGCCAGCACGCGCAGCACGTTGCCCGGCCCGGCAGGCCCGGCGAGCACGCGCAGGGTGCGGCCCACAGGTTCGGCCCAGGACAGATCAAGTCCTTGATGTGAAAACGACGCCATTGACCGGGTTGCCTATGCGCCGGATCAGAATTTGATCGTTGTAATCGCGGTGGCTTCCTTGATCCGCAGTGCGAATTTCTGCTGCACGCGGAAGACATGCTCGGCGTCCGGTGTGGTTTGCAGGTAACGCACAGAGATATCGGAGGGCACGACCACTTCAATCGGCGCCCCTTGCAGGGACATGATCACCGCGGCGTCCGGTGGGACGGCGCTGCTGCGGACAAGGGGGCCGTTGAGGAAAGGCAGGATGCTGTCACGGGGCAGGACCATGCTGTCGGGCATTGGCTTGGTGATTTCGAAGAACAGCTCGTCGCCCATAGCGCAGGCGAAGGGGCCATAATGTCCTTTGGATTCAAGGAATTGAATGGCATTCACGACGGAATGGAAGACCTCTTGGCCTGGCTCGAGCCCATTGCCGCCAATGGAGATCGGTTGTTCCAACCCTGCGCCCAACAGGCCGGGCCCGGGATGGCCGCCGGAGATGTGAAAGACCGGGGGCAGGTTATCGGTGCCTGCACCGCCGCGCGGACCTGCGCCCATGCGCTGCTGGCCGTTGAAGATTAGCGCGTCTTCGAGCCGGGCGACGATTTCAGCGGCGCGGCGGAACATGATCATGGCAGAGGCCAGTTCCGGGTCGCAGACTTGAGAGTTCTTCAGGTACACATTCACCGACAGGGTTGTCAGCCGCATGGTGGTGTAGTCGTCCACTTCAAGCCGCGCATCCTTGGCGTTGGGCGCGATGGGCTGAAGCTCGTTGATCGGCACGGTTGTCGTATCCGCAGGCAGGGGGCCAAAGAGCGGCAGGAAGGAGGCCGCGACGCGGGCGTTCAGTGCTTCGTCATGCACCACCTGGCGGACGCGGTTCCACTGTTCTTCGGTCCAGTTGAGACTTTCTGTCATCGTAATCCCTTTCTGCGCCACCCACCCCGGGCGCGCCTTTGGTCAAGTCGGTATTGGTGTTCAAACGGTACTGGTTCGGTTCAAATCATTAAGTGTGACAAGATCGGCATCGGCCCGCGCGATGAACGGGACGGTACCTTGGGCCTGCGCTGTGGCGCGGGCGGTTTCAAAATCAGTGCGGGCGGCGTCCATATCGCCAAGCGC
>CAZPXE010000522.1:0-2173 GCA_964590545.1 uncultured Rhodobacterales bacterium
CCTTCGCGCACGGTCAGCTTGGCGCCGTATTTGATCTCATGCCCCTCGCGTTCGAACCGCCAGACCATCGTGTCACGACTGTCATCAACCCAATGGATGACGTCGATGAACTCACCGGTCAGAAAATCGAAAATACCCATGCGCTTGCACCTCCTTGGGGCCTTTGGGCGCAAGGGTACAACAGGGGCGGCGGCGATGCCACTGGTGTTCGCGGAGAGCTTGGGAGGGCGTTTCCCCCTTGTGAGGGCGCGGTTGGCCGCTTGCGTTCCTGAGCCTAGGCACGGCTCAGCGCTCAGCCAACATTAGCCCCGGGTCAAAAACCGTCGCCTCACCCGGCCTTATCCATGTAATCCGCCCCGCCGGTCATCATCAAATCGGCGAGGAAGCCATATAGCGTGCCCCACGCCGCCTGTTCTTCTTCCGTCCACCCGATGACGTTTTGGGACAGGGCGTGGATCAGTGCCTGTTCGACCTCGTCATATTGGGCGGGGGTGACGCCATTCCTCGCATGCCGTTCGCCCAATTCCTCAACCGCGACAACAAGTTGGCCCAGATTGTCGAGCGAATGCAGCACCAGCATCAACATATCCACCAGCTTTTCATATTGAACGCGCATATCACCTTTGAACAACGCCTCGGATTCGGGCGAAATTTCAAACAGCCGGTCGTAGAAACATTCCATCATTTCCATCGGATCGCCGGTCAGGCGTTCGATACTGGCCTGGATGGCGGCCTTTTGCGTCTCACTGATCACGTACTCACTCCTATTGGGGTGAGCAGCAATTGACATGCAGTGGTAAAAATCGCGTAAGCAAGGGCGCTGTTAGCTCGCCCCGCCAGTTTTCTCAGTCGCGATCTGTCGAACCGTGCCGCGGGCCTGATCCGCCGTAAGGCCGGGGCGCAGGCGGGGGTCGTAAAGGATCGAGAGCAGGACTTCGTCGTGGCTGGTAAGCAGCGCGAACTCGTCATCATCATTGAAAATCGACGGGCGCGCGTCAGGGCTGTCATTGGCAAGGCCCAGCCCTTGGGCGACTTCCTCATGGATGCAGGACAGGCGCATCAGATCAGGATGTTCAGCCCGGATCACCGCAATTGCGCGGCGATAGGTAAAGGGCGCGTCTTGCCGCGGAAAAGCGATCACCAGACAATAGGTGTTGCGGCTCAGGTTTCGGATCGCGCGGACAATACCCGGATCCAGCCCCGGCTCCAGCGCAAGGATCTGGCGCAGCGCCTCGGGGCGGTCATCTTCGGATGCAAAGAACACATGGAAATTCGCGGACCCGCCGCTTGTGTAGCTGATCGGATGCCGCGTAACGCGCGCCAGCCGCCCGGCATATTGGCGCAGTGTGTTGCTGTCCTTGGAGCGGGTGGCGGCGTCGACACTGGCCCCAAACCGCGCCTCAATCCGCACCGGGCTTTCCCAGCGCCGCAAGGGCGAGGAGCCACCCCGACCAGAGCCAGGGGCAGTGACATATTCGTCGAAAAAGGTGATCCGCTCAAAATTCCGCACCAGCATTTCGGCGGTGTAAGGCGTGTCCGGCCCGCCCCCGTCGCGGCGCAGCAGATCGAAGGTCAGGCGATCATTCATCACGCGGCGGTAATACTTGCTGAGCGCCTCGCTTTTGGCAGAGGGGCTTGGCGCGGTTGCCGTATCCGGTGTGTTGAGATCAAGCGGCGGACGGGTTGGCACGGGCTTGGCCGGGGGGGCGGGCACATCGCAGGCGGCCAGAAGCGCAAGCGCCGCGCCCATGAGCCAGACACGCAGCCCTTTCGAGCGCGCGCCAAGGTCCCGTGATGCCAAAGCCGCCAAAACTGCTCCTTACCCCGGCACAGCGGTCCCGGCATTGTCGCCGATCCCGTCCTTGCGCGCCTTGGCCGCCGCCAGCGTGTCGCGCAGGTCGGCTTCCATTTTCTTGAGCTCGTCTTCCGCCGCCGCGCGTTTGGCTTTGCCTTCGTCGGCGATTTGCAGGCTTTCCTGAATGGTCCCGATCAGGTCCGCATTGGCTTGCTTGACGGCTTCGATGTCAAACACTCCGCGCTCCATCTCTTTGCGGATCATCTTGTTGCTGTCCCGCAGATTGGCCGCATTGGCGGTCAGCAGCTCATTTGTCAGATCATTGGCATCGCGCACCGCCGCGGCAGCTTCGGCGGAGCGTTGGATGGTGACGGCTTG
>CAZPXE010000522.1:2183-2793 GCA_964590545.1 uncultured Rhodobacterales bacterium
GGTAGGAAAAGCTTTAAGTTCATTTAATTTGGGGAAGCCACTACTGGTAACCACGCCACTGCTGCTGGAAGACTTTTTGCTGCTGCCGGAGGATTTTTTGCTGCTGGAAGATTTATTTCCACCGCTGCTGCTGCTTCGGCAGAACGCTGGATCGTGACGGCCTGCGCCAGTTGCGTCTCCCACAGCGGAACCGTGTTCACGAGGGTCGAGTTGATCTTGGTGACCAAGGACTTGTCATTTTCCTGCACCAACCGGATCGAGGGCAGGGACTGCATCGTCACCTGACGGGTCAGTTTCAGATCATGCACCCGGCGTTCCAGATCATCGCGGGCGGCGCGCAGATCGCGCAACTCTTGCGCGACCATCACCTGTTGATCCTCGGCTGCGGCCTGCACATCGGCCTCTTTCGCCGGGATCACCGTGGCGTCCAACTCGCCAATCTTCGCTTCCCCGGCAGAGATATACAGCGCCAGTTCGTCATAGAATTGCAGCGTCTTTTCATAAAGCAGGTCAAGCGATTTGATATCCTTAAGCAGCGTATGCTCATGGTTCAGAAGATCATCGGTGATCCTATCGAGCTGGCCCTGAACGCTTTCGAACTGCGCGGTGA
>CAZPXE010000523.1:0-2790 GCA_964590545.1 uncultured Rhodobacterales bacterium
GGAAGACGCGCTGCACGCCTATAACCGCCACCTTGTCAGCTACCTGCGCACCTACGAACGCATGGGCCTGCAAGCGATCCCGATGCGCGCTGATAGCGGCCCGATTGGCGGCGATTTCACCCATGAATTCCTTGTGCTGGCAGAAACCGGCGAGAGTGAGGGGTTCTATGACAGCGAAATCACTGATCTGAAATTCGGCGATCGCGCGATCGACTATGACGACAAAGCCGCGTGTCAGGGCGTTTTGGAGGAATTCACTTCACGCTACGCCCGTACGGATGAGACCCATGACGAAGCCGAGTTCGCGAAGGTGCCCGAAGCCCGCCGCAATTCCGCGCGCGGCATCGAAGTGGGGCAAATCTTCTATTTCGGCACCGAGTATTCCGAAAAGATGGGCGCTTATGTCCAGAACGAATCCGGCGAGCGGGTGGCGCTGCATATGGGCTCGCACGGCATCGGCGTCTCGCGCTTGCTGGGCGCGATCATTGAAGCCTCGCATGACGATAACGGCATCATCTGGCCCGAAGGTGTGACGCCCTTCCATTGCGGTATCGTGAACCTCAAGCAAGGCGATGACGAGGCGGATGCGGCTTGCGAAGGTCTCTACAAAGCGCTCACCGCTGCCGGGCTGGAGCCGCTTTATGACGACCGCGCCGAACGGGCCGGGGGCAAATTCGCCACCATGGACCTGATCGGCTTGCCATGGCGCATCACCGTCGGCCCGCGCGGGCTGAAGAACGGCGTGGTGGAACTGACGTCGCGACGGACGGGCGAGAGCGAGGAAATGACGCCCGAAGCGGCGGTGGCCAAGGTGCAAGAGATCTACGCACCCCATCTGTAAATCGGGGCGGCCCCGCCGCGCCTGTTAGCACACAAACCTGTGTGCCCGTCGACGCATCGGCCTGACTATGCTATCATGCCTTCAACGCGCCCAGCAGAGGCGTTCTGATGACATGAGGCAGATATGACGCTCCGACAGACACTGACGGTTCTTTTTGTGGTTTTCTGGCCCGCCTTCGCGCTGGCCGATAACAGCGCGGCATTTGCCCGTGTGCAACTGGCGTATCAGGGTTGGCTGGACGAACACGGCGCGAAAGGCTCGCTTGCCATCCTGCGCCACGGGCAAGATCCGCTTGTGTCCGAACATGGCCTCGACCCGGCTGGGCCCGTCGATCTCGCCTCTCTGTCAAAAGCCATCACCGCGATCTGCGCCGCTGAATTGGTGCGCGCGGGCAAGCTGGACTGGAACAGCCGCTTCTCAGACCTCACCGGGTCCGGCCCCGACGCCACATTAGCGCAACTCATCACCCATAGCGCCGGGTTCGGGCGCGATGGCACGCAGCGCCTGATGCGCCGCAATCTGGACCGCCAAGGCCCGCATATCGCGGACGAAGCCCTGGCGCGGCTGCGCACAGGCGGCGAGCCGGGGTTCTTCCGCTATTCCAACGACCATTACGCCCTGATTGCCCTGATGATCGAAGCGGCCAGCGGCGCGGACTATCAAACCACTTGCACCGAGGCCGCAATCGCGCCTGCAAAAGTCACCGCGACCCCATCGCCCCGCACAGGCGCTTTCCTGCCATGGGGCGGCTGGCAGATGACCGTTGGCGAGCACGCCCAATGGCACGCCCATTGGTTCGGCCCGCTCAAGATGGACGCGCCCCTGCCGCGTATCGGCGTGATGGAGGGGATCAATTACGGCCTCGGCACCTTCTTCCGCGAGCTTGGCGCGGGTAACACTTATTGGCATTTCGGCGCGATCTGCCTGCCGGAGCGCTACAACACCGGTGCCTATGCGGTAACGCTGTTCGGCAAACTGACCTTCGTCGCCGCTTATGATACGTGCGTCACCGACTCGGCGTCCATGATCGCCCTCGACGCCGCGCTGATCGGCGCGCTCAGCGGGCAGGGCGGCCAATGATCCGCACGCTTCACCTTGCTGCGGGCGTGCTAGGTGCAAGCCTTGCCTCCCAAGCCCCTGAATTCGCGCAGCAATACGAGCAACGCCTTGGCGGGGCGGTCGATGCGCTGCACCAAGTTGTTGCCGATTTCGACGCGTCGGCGCAGGCCGAGGGCCTCTCGCGCGCCGACGCGTTGGCCTCGATGGTTGGCAGCGATTTCGTCGCGCGCCGTCGCGCGGATATGGAGCGGACGATTGATCGTTATGACCGTCTCTCCGCCGATCTGCACAAGCTGCAAACCCCCGGCGGCGCGCTGCCGCTCAGCTTCGACTTTGACCCTACGCTGGCCAAACAAACCTGGGCTGCTTTCCAACCCGCTGCGCCGCTTACGGCTTCCGGTCTTGGTTTCGGCGCTGCGGGGTTTCTTGGCGGTCTCGCCCTCTGGTGGCTTTTGATCAAGGTCATCGCCCTCTTCCGCCGCCAAGTCAGGCGCACCGCCTAACACGCCTTCATTGTGCTTAAAGTATTCCGGGGGTCTGGGGGCAGAGCCGCCATGTCACAGCCCCCACCTTGACCCCGCCGCCCCCCGCGCCCATCTTGCGCAAAAGCCCGAGCAGGACAGCAAACGCATGGCCAAAGCGCCTTCTTCTCTTTCCGCCCCCGCCCCATTCTCCGCCTACGAGTTCATGATCGCTTGGCGTTACCTACGGGCGCGCCGCGCTGAAGGGGGTGTGAGCGTGATGACATGGATCAGTCTGATCGGCATCACGCTGGCGGTCTTCGCGCTGATCGCGACGCTGGCGGTGCGCTCCGGCTTCCGGGCGGAACTGGTGGATACGATCCTTGGCTCCAACGCCCATGTCACCGTCTATACATCGGGCGTCGTGCA
>CAZPXE010000524.1:0-2789 GCA_964590545.1 uncultured Rhodobacterales bacterium
CGAAACTCGCGGCCCCTCCTGAGGCGGCATAGACCGTCGCAGCCAGCCCGCCGAAAGCGGCAACGGACACCAGCCCGGCCAGCCGTGACAGCGCGTTGTTGATCCCCGAGGCTGTGCCAGACATGGATTGCGGCGCAGCGCCCATCACCGCCGTAGACAGCGGCGCGACCACCAATCCCATGCCGATGCCGACAAGGCACATGGCAGGCAACATCTGGCTCCAGAACGCTTGGCCGGGGGCAAGCCAGCCCATCGCGCCATATCCCAGCGCCACCAACCCCGCGCCGATACACAACAGTGGGGCCGGGCCGAAGCGGTCCGCCATGCGCCCCGCACGGGCCGAAAGCAGGGCGAGGAATACGCCCATCGGGGCATAGATCGCAGCAGCGTCGATTTCCGAGATGCCCCAACCAGTGATGAACACCATCGGCATGAAGAACAACATGGTCGACAGGGCGATGTAGATCAGAAAACTCATCGCGTTCGCCGCCGAGAACACGCGGTTTGCGAAAAGCGTCAGCGGCATCATCGGCGCGCGCACCCACCCTTGCACCGCAACAAAGACCACCATCCCAACCAGCCCCGCGCCGATCCAGCGCAGGTCAGGCGCCGGTCCACCGGCGGCATCTGTCACCGTCAGCCCCCAGGACAGAACCAACAACGAGACCGTCGCCAGTAGCGCGCCGAGCCAATCCACCGGCGTGCCGGGCTTGGCCGCATCGCGCTGCACCCCGCGCCACAGCAGCCACAGCGCAAGCGCGCCCAGCGGCAGGTTCATCGCAAACAGCCAGCGCCACATCTCCGCCCCGCCAAAACTCAGCGCCAACCCGGCCAGCACCGGCCCCATCGTGGTGGTCACGGCAGATGCAGCGGCCCAAAGGCCAATGGCGCGGCCTCTGATGTCGTCCGGGTAAGCGCGTGCGATCAGGGCCAGCGAGCCGGGGATCATCACCGCCGCGCCTAACCCTTGCACCGCGCGCGCGGCGATCAACGCCTCTGGCCCGGTGGCCACAGCGCAGGCGAGCGAGGCGAGTAAGAACAGCCCGATCCCAACCGCAAAGACCCGCGCCAGCCCAAAGCGATCCGCCATCGCGCCGCCAGTCAGGATGAGCGCAGACAATGTCAGCAAATACCCGCTATGAAACCACAGCCCTTGCCTCAGGCTCGCGTCCAACGTCTCGCGCATCGCTGGCAGCGCGATGGAGACGATGGTGCTGTCGATGAATCCCATGGCCGAAGCGACGATAGCGGCGGCGAGCAGGGCCGGGCGCTGCTCAGGGCGACACAGCGCCTCCGCGTCGGAATGTGAAACCGCCGCGCCCGGTTTCGGGCACGGCGGTTCAATTGTGCTGTTGCTGTCAGTCACCGAGGCGCGCCCCCGGGCGCAGCAGGCTTAAGACGCGTCAGTTTTCTTCGGCGCGGGCGCAGGCGCCGGTTTGCCGCCCACCGACAGCGGATCATCTTGACGCTGAACAGAGCCTTCGAAATGCGCACCGCTCTCGATCGCGATGGTCTTGTGAATGATGTCGCCCTCGACACGCGCGGTAGAGGTCAAGCGTACTTTCAACCCACGCACGCGGCCCACGATGCGACCGTTGATGATCACATCATCGGCCATCACTTCGCCCTTCACGGTCGCGCTTTCGCCGATGGTCAGCAGGTGGGCGCGAATGTCGCCTTCCACGGTGCCTTCCACATTGATGTCGCCCGTCGTCTTGACGTTGCCAGTGATGTGCAGATCTGCCGACAGCGTCGAGGCGGGCGGCTTGGCTTTCGGTGCAGAGGCCTTGAATTCGCTCGCAGGGGGCACGGAAGCAGGCTTGTCAGCCGCAGCTTCGGGCGCGGTCGCTCCACCTTCGGTTTTCGAGCCTGGTTCGTTGATTTTGCTTTTAGAAAACATCGTTCGCTGCCTTGATATAAATCATCGGGTTCACGGCCTTACCGCCCACACGCACTTCGTAATGGAGATGCACCCCGGTCACCCGTCCAGACGCTCCCATATCACCAATTCTTTGCCCGCGCGAGACCCTTTGTCCGACTTTCACACGCATTCTTGACAGGTGTGCGTAACGGGTCTCGATCCCGAATTCATGCTGGATTTTGATCAGCCTACCATATCCTGACGACCAGCCTGCCGAGACCACAACACCATCTGCCGTCGCGTAAATCGGCGTGCCGGAGCGGGCCGCGAAATCGACGCCTTTATGCATCCGCCGACCGCCGGTTTTGGGGTCGCGGCGCGGGCCAAAAGGAGAGGTGAATCGGAACGTGTCCTTCACGGGTGTCGCAAAGGGCGCTTTTTGCGCAGCAATGCGATACAGGTTCAACCGGTCCATCTGGTTGAGCAGCCGGTTCGCGCGGCTGGCATCGGCGCTTTCTTCATCTCCGCGGGTCGAGAGGGTCAGCGGCGTCAGCGGCCCGCCTTGACCGGAATAGCCCCGTCGCACCTGCTCGAGGATTCGGTCCGTGGGCATCCCGGCGGCGCGGAACATCTTGTCCAACGGTGCAACAGATACGGTCATCGCTTCTTCGAGGCGGCGGAAGATCTGATCATTTTGATCCTGCATCGCCGCAATCTCGGATTCCATCAGCGCTGCTCGTTTGAGCGCGTCCTGTGCATCCGTTTCAATCTGATCCCGCTCGGCAGCGGTCCGCTCGAGCGCTTCGGCAAGGAAATCAACCGGTGCGCCACCCGTTCCACCAACGCTGGCAGCGGCGGTGCCACCTTCGGCAATCTGCGCTTCGATGCCGGCGAGGCGCTCTTTCACATCCTCCCGGTCGCGCATGGT
>CAZPXE010000525.1:0-2783 GCA_964590545.1 uncultured Rhodobacterales bacterium
GCGATAGCGGGTGCCCGCCAGCAATGCGCCCATATCAAGAGAGAATATGGTCGTCTCAGAGAGAACTTCCGGCGTTTCACCCGCCACAACCTTGCGTGCAAGCCCTTCGGCAATCGCTGTTTTGCCCACGCCCGGATCACCCACCAGCAGCGGGTTGTTCTTGCGGCGCCGGCAAAGCACTTGGATGCAGCGCTCAACTTCGTAATCGCGGCCAATCAGCGGGTCAATATCGCCTTCGCGCGACTTGGCGTTCAGATCTACGCAGTATTTGTCGAGTGCTGACTCTTTCTTTTCGCCTTCCGTGACGCCTTGCGCCTCTTCCTCGGAATCTGGCGCGCCAGACACAGGGCGGCTTTCGCCATAGGACGGGTCCTTGGCGACGCCGTGGGCGATGAAATTCACCGCGTCATAGCGGGTCATGTCCTGTTCTTGCAGGAAGTAGGCGGCGTTGGACTCGCGCTCGGCAAAGATCGCCACCAGCACATTCGCGCCCGTTACTTCGGTCCGGCCCGAGGATTGCACGTGGATCGCGGCGCGTTGGATTACGCGCTGGAACGCCGCCGTCGGCACGGCCTCAGATCCGTCAACCTCGGTGACAAGATTCGCCAGATCCTCATCCACAAACTCCACCAGCGTCTGGCGCAATTCTTCGGTATCGACGCTACAGGCTTTCATCACCTTCAGTGCGTCGGGTTCATCAATCAATGCCAGCAGCAGATGTTCTAGTGTCGCAAACTCATGCCTGCGGGCATTTGCGAGGGCGAGTGCAGCGTGAATGGCCTGTTCAAGTGTGGTCGAAAATGAGGGCACGCGCGTGCTCCTTCTTATCTGGGTCGGCGGGGGCGTGAAAACTGCAGAGGCCCCGTACCAACCATGGCCTCATTATATTAGAGTTTGGTTGATATCCGCCCGGCTTCAAGGGTTTCTTTTCCAAACTCGATCAATTTTCCGCCCTTGGAGTGAATTTACAGCACTAAAACGCATCCTTACGGGTACGGATTTCCGAGAAAACATCTTCGGCGGGTGCGCCAGCGAGCCCCAAATGTGCCGCGATGCCCGGATCGGTGGCGCGCAAGAAGGGGTTTGTGGCCAGCTCATCTGCCAGTTTGGACGGCACGGTTGGGGTGCCACTGGCGCGGGCGGCTTCGATATCTGCGACGCGCGCAGTCAGCGCGGGGTTGCCCGGGTCAACGGTCACAGCAAAGCGCGCATTGGCGGCGGTGTATTCGTGGCCGGAATAAATCATCGTCTCTGGCGGCAAGGCGGCCAGTTTCGACAGCGAGGCCCACATTTGCGGATGGGTGCCTTCGAACACCCGCCCGCAGCCCATGGCCATCAGGCTATCTGCGGTGAAGGCGGCGGCGCTTGCGGGGAAATGGAAGGCGATATGGCCGAGCGTGTGGCCAGAGACGTCGATGACAATGCCGGTTTGCGCTCCGATGTTCACGGTATCTCCCTCAGCGACCTGAACATCGAGGTCCGGCAGGCGGTGCGCGTCGGCGGCTGCGCCGGTCACTTTGGCCGGGTGTTTGGCAAGCACTTCGGCCAACCCTTGTACGTGGTCGGGGTGGTGATGGGTGATCAGCACTTGGGTCAGTGTCCAGCCGCGCGCGTCGAGTTCCGCCAGAATGGGCGCGGCTTCGGGAATGTCGATCAACGCGGTCTCACCACTCGCCGCATCATGGGCGAGGAAGGCGTAATTGTCGGACAGACAGGGGATGGTGACGATTTCGAGGGGCATGGCCATTTGTCTTTTCTTTTGTAGGATGTGGGTAAGGTGGGGCGAACCCCGCCGCATGGCAAGCCACGATATAATGGGGACGGGTGCGTGCATCTCGACGTTCAGGATCTGCGCAACTTCTATTACCGCAACGCTTTGGGGCGTGCGGTGCAGGGATCATTGCGCCAACGGGTGTTGCAACTTTGGCCCGAAGCCAAGGGGCAAACGGTGGTGGGCTTTGGCTTTGCTTTGCCGCTCCTGCGTCCGTATCTTGAGCAATCGCGCCGCACTGTTGCGTTGATGCCCGGCCCGCAAGGCGTCATGCCGTGGCCGTCAAATATGCCGAACGTGGCGGTGCTGAGCGAGGATACGCTCTGGCCGCTGGAGACGGGGCATGTGGACAAGCTGATCCTGCTGCACGGGCTTGAAACGTCGGAACAGCCCTCGATGGTGCTCGAAGAGGCGTGGCGGGTGCTGGGGCCGGGGGGCAAGATGATTGTGATCGTGCCGAACCGCACCGGGCTGTGGTCACGCCGGGATGCGACGCCGTTTGGCTATGGCCGGCCCTATTCGTCGAGCCAGTTGGAGGTGCAATTGCGCAAACATCAGTTCCTGCCAGAGCGGAACATGGGCGCGCTCTATCAATTCCCATCGCATCGCCGCGTCTGGGTGAAATCGGCGCGCTTGTTCGAAAGAGCGGGGCGCGTGATGCCTGCGATGCTGGCAGGCGGGGCAATTGTGGTAGAGGCGTCAAAGCTGGTTTATCCGCCCAAAGGCAAAGTGAACCGGGTCAAGGCGAAGGCGCGCGCGTTGCCGCAAGCGGTGCCAACGCCGGTGGCGGGGCGGTATTAAAAGCGGCGGCCCCGTCCTGACCAAGCGTCCCTACTTACTTTGGCGAACCATGGCACGGCTAACCGGACCGAGTGGTGCTTAGGGTCAGGACCCATTAATCCACCCCTCTCAATTCGTCAGATTTTGCGACTGACTAAGTTCAAGGCCACAGGAATAGTGGTTCTATTTCAAGGCCTTGAACTGACGGCAGGCGCAAAATCCGGCGAACCCG
>CAZPXE010000526.1:0-2769 GCA_964590545.1 uncultured Rhodobacterales bacterium
GAGCCAAAAGAGCAGATCGTTGAAGCCGAACAGAAGCTCTACAAGATGGCCGAGCAAGGTTCAGCCGAAAGCGGATTTCAGAGTTTTCTCAGCGCGGTAACGGACGCAGTTAATGTGGCCAACGCCGCCTATCAGCGCGAAGGCGGGCTGGCGGGCGTCTCTACCGGCCTCATCGATATGGACAAGAAATTGGGCGGGCTACACCGCTCTGACTTGCTGATCCTTGCAGGTCGTCCGTCGATGGGGAAAACCTCACTGGCGACCAACATCGCCTTCAACATCGCCAAGACCTACAAAAAGGGCCTCAAGCCCGACGGGTCCGAAGGCGCGGTCGAAGGCGGCGTTGTGGGGTTCTTTTCACTGGAAATGAGCGCCGAGCAACTCGCCGCGCGGATCCTGTCCGAAGCCGCTGAAATCCCATCGGAAAACATCCGTCGCGGCGATATGACCGAGGTTGAGTTCCGCCGCTTCGTCGACGCCGCCAAGGAATTGGAATCCTGCCCCCTTTTCATCGACGACACCCCCTCGATCCCAATCGCGCAACTCGCCGCCCGCGCCCGCCGCCTGAAACGGACCCACGGGCTGGACCTGCTGATCGTCGACTATATCCAGCTTGCCCGCGGTACCGCCGAGAACCGCGTGCAGGAAATCGGCGAGATTTCCATGGGTCTCAAGGCCATCGCCAAGGAACTGGATATACCGGTCATTGGCCTCTCGCAGCTCTCACGCCAAGTTGAAAGCCGCGAGGATAAACGCCCGCAACTCAGCGACTTGCGCGAATCCGGCTCGATTGAGCAAGACGCCGATGTGGTTATGTTCGTGTTCCGTGAAGAATACTATGCCGAGCGGGAAAAACCCTCCGACGACAACCTTGAACAAATGGCCGTCTGGCAAGAACGGATGGAGCGTCTGCATGGCCGCGCCGAAGTGGTCATCGGTAAACAGCGTCACGGCCCTATCGGCACTGTGGAGCTGAGCTTCGAAGGCCGCTTTACGCGCTTCGGCAACATCGCCCGCCCCGGTTACTTGCCCGATCAGGAATTCTAGGCCCCGATGACCGAACTGCCGGTCATCGACCTCTCCGACGCGGACCTAGATCGCATCACAAGCGACTTCCGCACCGCATTCGGCACGCATGGCTTCGGCTATATCTCCGGCCACGGCATTCCGCAGGCTTTGATCGACGACATGTTTGCCGCCGCGCGGGCCTTCCATGACCAGCCTCAGTCCGCGAAACTGGCCCTTAAGGTCAACGCCGCCCATCGTGGCTATATCCCGATCAACACCTCCACGGACCGCACGTCCACCCTCGCTGAGGTCACGAAGCCCAATCAATCTGCCAGCTTCATGCTGATGCGCGAGGATGCTGCGCCGGACCCGGACACCTACCTCTCCGGCCCGAACCAATGGCCGGGCCTGCCCGGCTTTCGCGAGACGGCTGAGGCCTATGTAACCGCTCTGTCCACCGTTGCACGCCGCCTGCTGCGCATCGCGTTCGATGCGGCGGGGATCACCGAGCACACAGCGCTTGCCAGCTTCGACACGCCGACCACATGGCTGCGCCTGCTGCACTACCCGCCGCAACCGCCCGACCCGGATGGGGGCCTATATGGTTCCGCCCCGCATACCGATTTCGGCGCGCTGACGCTTCTGGCGCAAGATGATGTGGGCGGGCTGCAGGTGATGAACCCAGATGGAACATGGCTCGACGCGCCCTACCGCCCCGGCACGCTGGTGGTGAATGTCGGCGATATGCTGCACCGGATGACCAATGGCCGCCTTTTGTCGACACCGCACCGGGTCATCAACCGCTCGGGCCGCGCGCGCTATTCGATCCCGTTTTTCTTCGATCCGCATGTGCATACGGAGATCGCACCCCAGCCCGGCACCGGCACCCCCCGCTTTGATCCGCTGCGCTTTGATGATTTCCTGCGCAGCCAGCTTGAAGCCACCTATGATGCGCATGACCCGGACCAAAAGTGATTGGACTTTGCCCGCCACCTGCGCCTCATTAGGTGCATGCTCCGCTATCTGATCGCCTGCTGTCTGGCCTTGCCCGCGCTCGCCCAAGAGCCGCGCGAGGTGGATATCGAGCTTTTCCTCGCCGTCGATGTCTCCCGCTCCATGTCGCCGGAAGAGTTGGAAATTCAGCGTCAAGGCTACGCTGCTGCGCTGGCCTCGGACGAGGTTTACAAAGCTATCCGCACTGGCCTGATCGGCGAGATCGCCGTGACATATGTGGAATGGGCCGGGGTTTACGCGCATAAAACCGTCGTCCCATGGACGCTGATCGACAGCCCTGAAGCGGCCCGCACAATCGCCGCGCAGATCACCGCCCATTTCGACCCCAGCCTGCGCCGCACCTCAATCTCGTCAATCCTCGACGCCGCACAAGTGTCGATAGAGAAGAACGAATTCATTGGCTTACGCCGTGTCATTGATGTCTCTGGCGACGGGCCAAACAATAGCGGAGAACGCGTCACCCGCGCCCGCGACCGCGTTCTGGCGGGCGGCATCATCATCAACGGCCTGCCTCTGATGACCACCGACGCGCTGTCGGAAATGTGGGGCATCCCCGACCTTGACGTCTATTACCGCGAATGCGTGATTGGTGGGCCGGGCGCCTTTGTGCTGCCCGTCTATGACTGGGCGGACTTCCCGGCCTCGGTGAAACGCAAACTGATCCTCGAAATCGCTGGGATCATACCTGCGGAACAAGCCCGCGTGACCCACGCCTCTGCCTATGATTGCGAGGTGGGGGAGAAGATT
>CAZPXE010000527.1:0-2768 GCA_964590545.1 uncultured Rhodobacterales bacterium
CTTTGCCATAGGCGGAGTTGTGATAGACCAGCGCGATTTTCTTGCCCGCAACGTCGCCGCCATTGATCTCCATCAGGTAGTTGACCGCACCTGACGCACCATCCCAGTAGTTCGCAGGATAGTTAAAGACGTTTCTGAAGATTGCGCCGTTCTTGGCAGATGTGCGGCCATAGCCCTTGGAGTGGATCGGGATACCGTCGGCTGTCGCTTTGGGGATCAACTGATAGGTGATGCCGGTGGAGAGCGGCTGATACACCAGAGCACCTTCGCCCTTGGTGGATTCGTAGCACTCAACGCCTTTTTCGGTGTTGTAGCCGGTTTCACATTCGACCAGACGGATCGATTCGCCGCCGATGCCGCCGTCACGTTCGTTGAGCATGGTGAAATAGTCGGCATAGCCATCCGCGTAGGGGATGCCGCCCGAGGCGTAAGGCCCGGTCCGGTAGCTGAGCGATGGGAACACAAGGTCTGCCATCGCGGGCGCGGCAGCCATTACGGCGGCCACTGTATATGTTGCCAGTTTCTTCATCGAAATTTTCCTCCCATGGATTTTTGTTGGTTCGATGTTGTTTCGTTTCTTGGTGTCGTTGGGTGGGCAATCTGCCCACCAATGTTTCTGCCCACCGACGTTAATGCGGGAATGGCCAAAGCCGCAACTTTTCCTTCGCCACGCGCCAAAGCTGCGCCAACCCGTGCGGCTCAAGGATCAGGAAACCGACGATGAGCGCGCCGATGATCAGCAGTTGGAAATGCGCCACGATATCCGTGGGCCAGCCCAGCATATCCACCCCGACCAGCTTCAGCACCACGGGCAGCACCACAAGGAAGGCCGCCCCGGCGAAGCTGCCGAAGATCGAGCCAAGCCCGCCGATAATGATCATGAACAGGACGATGAACGACTTCTGGATGCCGAACACCTCGCCCACTTCCACCGCGCCCAGATAGACTGCGAAGAACAGCGCGCCTGAGATGCCCACGAAGAAGGACGACACCGCAAAGGCGGTCAGTTTGGCCTTCAGCGGGTTCACCCCGATAATCTCGGCGGCGATGTCCATATCACGGATCGCCATCCACTCGCGCCCGACCGAGCCGCGCGTCAGGTTGCGCGCCAGTACACCGGCGCCAACGACGAAGATCAGACAGACCAGATACATCGCCCACGGCTCTACATTCGGACCCGTGACCGGCACACCGAAGACGAACCGTTCCGGCGCGGTGATCTGACCAGACGCGGAGTAGTTGTAGAACCATGCGACCTTGTTGAAGAGCCACACAAGAAAGAACTGCGCGGCCAGCGTCGCCACGGCCAGATAGAACCCCTTGATACGCAAGCTCGGCAGGCCGAACAACGTGCCAACAACCGCCGTGATCCCGCCCGCAAGCACGATATGAATCAGGATGTTCACATCCGGAAATCCGGTCATCAGCTTGTAACAGGCATAGGCCCCCACAGCCATGAATCCGCCCGTGCCAAGGCTAACCTGCCCGCAATAGCCCGTCAGAACGTTCAGCCCGATCGCCGCAATCGCATAGATCAGGAACGGCACCAGAATGGCGTTCACCCAATAGTCATTGACGAGGAACGGCACCACCGCAAAGGCAATCGCCAGCACCGCGTAGTAGCGATAGCGGTCGAACTTGATCGGGAAGGTTTGGCTGTCATCCCGATAGGTTGTGCTGAAATCACCCGCTTCACGATAAAACATCAGGCGGCCTCCCCTTGAATTTGGACCCCGTGGGCCGGGCGCAGTGCGCCGCTATTGGTAAACGCGGATTTTACCACGTCTGTCGGTTTCCGGCTTTTGCCACATTCTGCCCCCAGTCCCACGCCATACCGGGCGCGGGTAAGTGGAGTGCGGGCTATGACCGCCATATTGAACAAGATACGGATGCTTGAGGCATCCCGTGACAGCGGCGCGCTGACCGAAGAAGACTTCGCACGCGCCAAGGCGCGTTTGCTTGATGAAATCGAAGATGCGGTTGAGACTGACGAGCCGGCGGCGGCTGAGGACGCAGCGCCGAAACCGTCAAAAGCCGCAAAACGCCCTACACCCAAAAGCTCACCCCGCCGCAAGCCCGCCAAGGCGCCGCGACCAGAAGCCGTATATGAGACCAAAGCAACCGAACCCGCCCCCGAGGCGGAAGACATCACCTTTTTTGCCCCGCCAGACGATCCGCCGGAGGTAGACCCGGTTGAAGTTGCAGAGCTTGAACCCATCGAGGAACCGGACGAGAGCGAAGACAGGCCCGTCTTTACCGAGCCGCCCGCGCAATCGGTCTGGCATGTGGTGATGCTGTGCGTCGCGGCGCTGTTGCTGATCGGGCTGACGGTGTTTTTCGTCGTCGGTGATGCCATGCTGGCCATCACCGTGGTGCTGACGCTTGTGGCCGCTATCTCGGTCCGGGTGGTGCAGATCATGGATGACTGACCGCCAGCGATATGCCCATCAGACCCGTTCAATGATCTTCTCCCCAAACAAGCCCTGCGGGCGGAAGATCAGGAAGATCAGCGCGAGCACATAAGCAAACCAGTTCTCGGTCGCGTTGGTGGTGAAGCCAAAGAGCGCGCCCGCCAGATCCGACGACGACATGAAGAATTCAAACAGCTTCTCGCCCACGCCAATTATCAGCCCACCGATAATCGCACCGGGGATTGAGGTGAAGCCGCCCAGCATCAGCACGGGAAGCGCCTTCAAAGCGATGAGCGAGAGCGAGAATTGCACGCCAGACTTAGCGCCCCACATGATGCCCGCGATCAGCGCCACGAA
>CAZPXE010000528.1:0-2748 GCA_964590545.1 uncultured Rhodobacterales bacterium
CCGGTATGTTTCATATAGGGCTCGACCGTTTTGCGGATAAACTGCTCAGTCCCAAGGATCACCCCGCCCAGCGCGCGCCCCTGCCCGTCAATATGTTTGGTGGCGGAGTAGATTACCACATCCGCGCCTTGCTTGATCGCGCCAGAAAACACCGGGGTCGCAAAGACATTATCCACCAGCACCAAAGCACCCACCGCATGGGCCAGCTTGGAAACGCCTTCAATATCAACCACATCCAGCGCAGGGTTCGAGATGCTTTCGAAAAACACCGCCTTTGTATCCGGCCTGATCGCCGCCTCCCACTGCGCCAGATCGGTGCCATCGACAAAGGTGACCTCGACCCCGAACTTGGTGACGATTTCTTCCAGCACATACAGGCACGACCCAAACAGCGCCCGCGCCGAGACCACATGATCCCCTGCCTTGAGCATCGACAAAAGCGCGCCAGAGACCGCCGCCATGCCGGACGCCGTCGCAAAGGCATCCTCGGCCCCTTCCAGCGCGGCGATGCGGTCCTCGAACATCGCGACTGTGGGGTTGCCATAGCGGGCATAGATGAACTCATCCGGCCCGGTTTCGATGAAGCGCGCCTCGGCGGCTTGCGCGCTTTCATACACGAAACCTTGGGTCAGAAAGATCGCCTCGCTCACCTCGCCATATTGGCTGCGGCGGGTGCCCGTGTGGACGGCCTTGGTGCGGTTTTTCCAGTCATGTGTCATCGCAATTCCTTTCAGCCCGATGCGGCCTGTTACCTTTGTGCGCGTGTCTGGGCCGGCACAAAAAAACCCCCGAACGCGGTCAAGCGAATGGGGGTGCCAATCGGGTGACCTTTTAGCGAGTTGTTTAACGTGGCACGCAATCCGGTATCAAATCACCACGGCGTGGGGATACGCCTGTGGTGTGTGGGGGTCAACAGTCAAGTAGCTTGCAGTTATGGCCAAAGCCGGTCAATCGCCTGACCGGGGGCTGGCGATCCAACATTTGAACGGAGCACTTTATGGCAGCCCAGCACATCCCACAGAATTTCGGGCTGCGCGCGGGTTGCAAATCGCCAGACCGAGGGCCGATCAGGCGATGGACCGGCGCCTTCGGCTTGATTCCGGTCCTGATAGCGCTTTGAATTCAGGCAACACCGCAACACAACCGGAGCCGCCCCATGATCGACCTCTATTACTGGCCTACCCCGAACGGCTGGAAAATCTCCATCGCGCTCGAAGAGATGGGCCTGCCCTATCAAACCAACCTCATCAATATCGGCAAAGGGGAGCAGTTCGCGCCCGATTTCCTGAACATCGCCCCCAACAACCGCATGCCCGCCATCATAGACCCCGATGGCCCGGACGGCGCGCCCATCTCGATCTTCGAGAGCGGCGCGATCCTGCAATACCTTGCCCAGAAAACCGGGCAGTTCGGCGGCACGAGCCCGCGCGAGCAGATCGCCGTCACCGAATGGCTCATGTGGCAAATGGGCGGCGTCGGGCCGATGGCAGGGCAAGCGCATCACTTCCTGAAATACGCGCCGCTGATGGACCCGCCGAACGATCTGCCCTACGCCAAAGACCGCTACCGGGGTGAGACCGCTCGCCTCTATGGCGTGCTCGACCGCCGCCTTGCCGATCACGAATTTGTCGCCGGAGGCGCATTCACCATCGCCGATATGGCGATCTGGCCCTGGGCCTCGCTCTGGGAAGGCCAGCAACAAACCTTGGACGACAAACCAAACCTTGCCCGCTGGCTCAACACCTGCGCCGCCCGCCCCGGCGTGCAGGCAGGCCGCGCGCTCCATGCTGATCTGCGCAAAGATCCCACCGCGAAAACCACCCAAAGTAGCGCCATGTTCAAAAAACCATAGGCCAGCGCCCCACTCGAGGCCGGGGTGAAACGCCTAAATCGCCACCTCAATCAACCGTGGCCCCTTGCTCCCTAGCGCTTCCGCCATCGCCTCCTCCAACCCCTCGCAACTCTCCACCCGGCACGCCTCAACCCCCATCGAGCGCGCCATTTGCACGAAATCCAGATCCGGCCGGTCGAGCGAGAGCATATCAATCGCGCGCGGGCCGGGGTTTTGCACGCCGACATTCGTCAGCTCACCGCGCAGGATACGATAGGAGCGGTTGGCGAAGATCAGCACCGTCACATCCAGCCCCTCCCGCGCCATGGTCCACAGCGCCTGCACCGTATACATCGCACTGCCATCGCCGACGAGCGCCATCACCTTCCGATCCGGGCAGGCAATCGCCGCACCAATCGCCGCAGGCATCCCGTAGCCAATCGAGCCGCCGCAATTGTTCAGCCAGCTATGCCGCGCCGCGCCCTTGGTCGCCGGGAAGAACGCGCGGCCCGTGGTCACGGATTCATCCACCACAATCGCATCCTCCGGGATCGCCCGCGCGATCACCTCGGCGAGGCCTTCCAGTGAAAGCGGGCCTGTGGGCCGCTCCGGCAGCGACGCCTCAGCCACATGGGCGGGCAACGTCTCTCCTGCGCCAGTGGCCAGAACCAATCCGGCCAAAGCGGCGTCCAGATCATCGCCCGCGCCCGCAAGCTCGAAAATCTCGGCATCGTCGCGACTCAGCCGCGCGGGCTTGCCGGGATAGGCGAAAAAGCCAATCGGCGCACGCGCGCCCAGAAGGACGATGCGTTTGAACGGGGCGAGAGCCGCCAGCGCCTGATCAATCGGATACGGCACGCGGCCAATGAACACCCGGCCCGCGCCCCTCTCACAGCGCGCATTGGCCCATTCGGACA
>CAZPXE010000529.1:0-2739 GCA_964590545.1 uncultured Rhodobacterales bacterium
GCGCTTCGACCATGCCGCCCATCATGTCGCGGGGCATGGCTTCGCAATGCGCCTCAAATTGCAGAGTTTTGCGCGCCTCAAGCTGATCTTCGGGCAAGGCCTCTTTCAAACCATAGTCGGCGGCGTCATCGCCAAAAACAGCCGCCGCCCCGTCCGCAAAGGCCCGGCGAACATCGCCCCGAGGCATGGCAGCGCCCAAAATATGTGGGCTGGACGCAAGAATATCTGCGTAATCGGCTATGTTGGACCAGTGAAACCCCACGCTGGCGTCGCGCATGGCTTGCGCGGTGCGCGTGACAGGTTCAAGGCGCTGTGCCTCATCTGGGGTGAGCATTTCGAATACGACGGCTGTTGGCTGCAACTGGTTAATCGCCGTTGTCTGCCGCGCGTGGTGTTCCGGGTTGTCATGTATCTCGCCCAGCACAAGGACGTCGCTATCGACCTCATTCCAGACGACGGACGCTAGGGCGGCGCTTGCACAGACAAGCGCCGCGGCAGCACAAACCAGTTTCGAGTATCTCATACGAGGAAGTGATGGACTTCGCGGCTTTGACCTTCAAGCGCTTTGCGCATTTTCTGGAACGCAGCGGCTTCGAGCTGACGGACCCGCTCTTTGGACAGTTTCAATTCGTCGCCTAGGCTTTCGAGGGTCCGGGGAGCGTCCCGAAGCTTACGCTCGCGCACGATGAAACGCTCGCGCTCATTCAAACCATTCAACGCAAGGAGCAGCCATTCCCGAAGCTGTTCGGTATCCAACTGGTGCTCAACCGTCTCCTCGGCCTGCGCGCTGTCATCTTCCAGCGCATCTATCCACTCGCGGCCCTCATCCTCAACCGATTGCGTGGCATTAAGAGAGAAATCGGAACCGGAGAGCCGCCCTTCCATCATCTCGACATCATGGATCGGCACACCAATCTCGGTTGAGATCATCTTGCGCAGCACATGCCCTTCGAGCACCTCTCCGCGCGCAGCTGCTTCGCGTTCCAAACGGGCCTGCACGCGGCGCATATTAAAGAACAATGACTTTTGCGAGGACGTGGACCCGGTCCGTACCATCGACCAATTCCGCATCACGTAGTCCTGAATGGATGCTTTGATCCACCACACCGCATAGGTCGAAAACCGCACGCCGCGATCCGGGTCGAACTTGTCAGCGGCTTTCATCAACCCCAGACCTGCTTCCTGAATCAGGTCATTCATCGGCGCGCCATAGCGTTTGAATTTCGACGCCATAGAGATCGCAAGCCGCATATAGGCAGTGATCAGACGATGCAGCGCCTGTTCGTCGCGCTCATCGCGCCAGGCATAGGCAAGTTTCAATTCGGTCTCGGCATCCAGCAATTCTGCCTTCATCGCAACCCGAGACAGTGACATATCGCGGACATTATCAAGCGCCATGTTCATTCCCCCTGACGTCTCATTTTTCTGAGCGTGCCTTGCCCCACGCGTCTGTAATGGTTACGCAGCGAGTCCGGGATCGGTTCACCGAA
Source organism: uncultured Rhodobacterales bacterium (assembly GCA_964590545.1). GTDB lineage: Bacteria > Pseudomonadota > Alphaproteobacteria > Rhodobacterales > Rhodobacteraceae > Aliishimia. Next base: position 1,491 of record CAZPXE010000529.1, read on the forward strand.
GGGGCGGAGAAAATGTTGCCAGCGCTAACTCTCGTGCTAGGTGGAGCGGCTTCGGGAAAATCCGCCTATGCGGAAAATCTTCTACTTTCCAGCGATTTAGAACTGTTCTACGTGGCTACGGCGCGGGCTTTGGACGCCGAAACAAAGGCCAAAATAAAATTGCATCAGATCCGGCGCGGACCCCGTTGGACGGCGGTTGAAGCGCATGGAAAGCTGTCGGATGTGTTGGGGGAGACGCATGATGCGCACGGCGTGCTGCTGGATTGCACGACCATGTGGCTGACCAACCGCTTGATGGCGAGTATGCCGCTTGAGGATGCGCCGGAAGTGTTTTTGAAAGAGGTTGCCGGGACCAAGGGCCATCTTGTTGTCGTCAGCAACGAGGTCGGCCAAGGTATCGTGCCGGAGAACGCCATGGCGAGGGCGTTTCGTGAGGCGCAAGGGCGGCTCAATATCGCGATCGCACAGCGCGCGGGGCTTGTGGTGCAAGTGGTGGCGGGGCTGCCGAATGTGTTGAAGGGGACGTTGCCGTGACGGTGTTTCACTGGGTCCGCCACGGCCCGACCCATGCCAAGAACTTCGTCGGCTGGCGGGACTTGCCTGCGGATTTGTCCGGCACCGATCAGGTCGCGCGGCTGTCGGCGTTTCTGCCAGCGGAAGCTGCGCTCGTATCCTCGGACCTGCTCCGCTCGGTTCAAACCGCTGATGCGATTTGCGGCGCCCGGCAGCGTTTGCCGCATATGGCTGAATTGCGAGAGTTCAATTTCGGCGCGTGGGATGGGATGCATTTCACCGACGTCTCGGACCGCTACCCCGAAGACAGCCGCGCCTATTGGGAGCAGCCCGGCGACATCGCCCCACCCGGCGGCGAAAGCTGGAACATGGCGGCGCGCCGGGTCGGGGTGGCTGCCGATCATCTGGCGCAGCGCTTTGCAGGGCAGCATATCATCGTGGTCGCCCATATCGGCGTGATCCTGACGCAAGTGCAGCGCGCGCTAGGCGTGAGCGCATATGAGGCGCTGGGGCACAAGATCGACAACCTGTCTGTGACCGAGATTGACCACAGCGGCCCTGCGCCGAACATGATGCGCATCAATCACTTGCCCTGATAGGGGGCAACACAAATTGAAATTTGCGCTGCGCCGGGCGCTGCCGTTAACTTTTGCCTCATGACCTATCATCTTCTTATTGGCGAATATGCCTATTCTTCGTGGTCGCTGCGCGGCTGGCTTCTGTTTGAAAAATTCGG
>CAZPXE010000530.1:0-2734 GCA_964590545.1 uncultured Rhodobacterales bacterium
TTCCGCGCACATCCGATGCCATCACATCATGCCCCAAGCCGCGCGTTGAGATCACGACGCCATCCAGCATGGTCACAGCAATGCCGCTGCCATCCATCCACGTCACACCGCGCGGGGTGTCGGACACGACCACCATCGTCGCAATCGCCCCGCGTTTGGGCAAAGTGACCATCAGAACCGCGCCCGCAAAGTCGCTGTCCCGGATCGCCGCGCGGGTTTGGGCCTGTTGATCGCGCAAGGGCAAGGCCGGGTCAGCGGCCCCGCCCGCCAACACGGCGCGTGTTTTGGCAAGCCAAGGGTCATTGGCACGGCTACCACAGGCCGTGAGAGCAAACATCGTAAAAAACAGGAAAATGAGCGAGACTCTCACCGCCAGAACCTCCCCCAACTGCTTTCAATGGCGTTGCGGTGGTTGGCGCGCACTTGTTCATAAAGCCGCCCGTTCACCTGCACCTTCGCGCCGCCATCGCGGGTCAGCGGTTGCAATACGATGCCATAGGAATTGCGTGACGGCTTGCCGAGCAGCGGCTCTAGCGGGATCGTCACCCGCAGGCCTTTGTCGAACGAGCCTTCGCCGAAATCCTCGAAACTGACATCGGTAAAGGTGGCGTAGGCCCCGACGCGCCAGCCATTGCGAAACTCTCGGTCGATGGTGATCGTCCCGCCCCAGTCACCCGCCAGATAGCGGCCCACATCCACCTGCGCGTGAAAGCCGTTGCGTAACGCGTAGTAGGCAGAGACATGCCCCGTCACCACGTCATAGCTGCGAAACCCGAAGCCTTGGTCGAAATCACGCTGTCGGACATAGTTGATCTCCGCCCCGAGGGCGAAGTTTTTATCGACGGGTTTCCAAAGGACTTCAGCAGAAATCCCGCCATATTGCCCCTCCAGATACCCCACTGTGAGGCGGCCATAAAGGTTGCGACCGGGACGGAAATAGGTGGCGAGGGTCAGGGTTTCTAACGCCGGATCGCCTTGGGTCAGGTAGCGGTTCGATTCAGAGCGGACCTTGGGCAAGGCCGAGTTGGACGCGCGCTCGCTATCGCCGAAATTCCCCGCCAGCGACTTACGCACCGAGCCAGACAGCACCACGCCGGGCGCGATGACGTATTCGGCATTCAGGCGCAGCCCCAGATCTGCCATCACCGGGCGGTCCGGGTCGAAATAGCTGGTGCGCAAATAAGGACCGAGGCCCCAGATAAAACGCGGATACAGGGCCGGGTCAAAAGCGGGGGCGCGGGACAGGGGCGCTTCGCCAATTTGGGCAGCAGCGGCAATCTGTTCGGCCCCATCAAAGGCATGTTCAAACCGTTCCAGATCAGACCGTTGGAGCTCTACCGACGAGGTCGGCATTCCCTGCGATGTGTTCACGATCACGAAGGTCTCGACACTGCCCGGCAGATACTGGCTCAATACGCGCGCGGCACGCCCAACGGCCTCGGCAGCAAAGCTGTAACGGGTGTTCCAAATATGCACCTCCGCCCGCGTGTCGGTCAGGCGGAGCCCTTCGATAAACAGCCCCTCGCGCGCCATGGCGGAGGTTAGCGTTGCGCGCGCATCGGCTGCGCTCTCAACCGGTGGGGGCCAGCCGAGATCGCGTGATGCGCCGCGCTGGCGAACAGGGAAGGGCGCGGGGTGATTACCGCTGGGCGCTTTGGCGCGGTGGGGGTTATTGGCGATATGCACGGCGAGCCCGAACCGCGTGCCATGCAAATAGAAGGCCTGAAGCGAGACCACATCACTTAGCCGGTGATCCAGCCCGATATTCCACTGGTGGCGGCGCGACATCGCACCATCCGCCTCTTCCTGCGCATAGCTGTCCGAGGAGTATTCGAGCTTCACCCGCGTGCGCCGCGTCGCTTGCCACGTGACCCCACCAAACAGCGCCGGATCGCCGGAAAACCAGCGCGCCGCCTCTAGCTGGCCGCCTTGATTGGTGGAAGCGGTCGGACCCGCGCGGCTGAGATACCCCGACCGCCCAAGCCGCCCCCAGCCGACGCCTGCGGTCACGTCCAACCCATGATTCAAGGGCTTGGTCGCCACGACATATTCCGCCGAATAGACCCCGGTTCCAATGAAGTCGCGCAAGCCCACCGCCACAGCGGGCCGCCACCCCTTTGCGTCGAGCAGGCGGTAATGCAGATCAAAAGAGCGGTCGAACAGGTTGTCACGCAGCGAGCCACCCAGCCCTTCGAGGCCCGCATAGCGAAACGCACCGGTCAGGCGCGGGGTGATCTGGAAGGCAAAGGTCGTCCGCGTATTGTCTTCGAAATAGCTGAGACTTCCGACCAGTTCCGCGTCGGGAGGCGAGGTGGCGCTTGGCATTTCGATCACACCGGGCGTGCCGTAGGTGGTGTAAGAGGGCGCGGGTTCGGCCCCAAGAAAAACTGGCCAGCAAAGCAAACACAACGCCCAAACCTGTCGGAAACCTATCACGCGTGCCTGCCTCGTTTCTGCCGATGACGCGCGTATAGGCAAACAGGGTTGATAAAGGATTTATGTCTGCCAAGCGCCTTGCGCGTACAAACCGTTTGACACCCTCGCCCGCCTTGTCTAAGCGGTCGCCGATAACGTGGCGTGATAGCTCAGTTGGTTAGAGCACAGCACTCATAATGCTGGGGTCGGCGGTTCAAGTCCGCCTCACGCTACCACTTCTCTCCCAACGTTAGTTTCATTTTGGCCAAAGTTCTGTGTTTTGCTGGCTGTTCCAGATTCGGGCAGAACTGCAGAAGCG
>CAZPXE010000531.1:0-2732 GCA_964590545.1 uncultured Rhodobacterales bacterium
ACGCCCCCGGCTTGAACGGTTTCTCAATCGCCCGCGCCACCATCTCCAACCGGTCTTGCCCGTAAAACGCATCGCCATCCAAGATATATGTGGGCGAGCCCATCACCCCGAACTGCACCGCCTCAGCCGTGTTGGCCTGAAGCCGCGCCTGCACCTCCTGTGAGGCGGCCATAGCGAGGAGCCGCTGCGGATCATGCCCGAGCCGCTCCGCGATCTGCGCCAACTGCATCGGGTTCGACAAATCGCCGTCATCCTTCCAATGAAACTCCAGCAACGTGTGCGCCATCGCATCCACTGCAGGGCCGTGGTCCCCAAGAGCCAAAATCATCCCCGACGCCAGCGCATAATCCGCATCATGATAGGTCGGGCGATAGCTGATGATCGGCACATCCCGCCACTCCGCCCACCGCTCAATCTCCCGCCCAAAGAAGTAATCCACATGTGGCTGCGTGCGTTCGCGGAACGGCAAGCTCCCCTGAGCCTCAACCACCGGAGAGAGCAAGACGGGCTTGTGGATCAGCGTAACGCCGTGGCGCGCGCAGATGTCATACAGCGCACGCGAGCCGAGATAGGCGAAGGCGGAATGGGCGGAGTAGATGTAGTGGAGCGTGGGCATCCTCGTAACATCTGCCGCCAACCCCTGAAAATCAAGCAGTCGGATTTCGCCTACTTAGCCTTGGACACCAGACAAGTTTTCGCAAACGATAGATCAAGATTTGAAAAACGGATTTCAGAAATGAGCTCGAAACTATGGTGCTCCGCGATCCAGCGAATGTCAGCGTCGCGCCCAACCAGTGAATTGGGCTTTCATGCTGCGTGCGCTCGCAACGCAAAAATTACCACAGCGGCGTAGTTCTCGATGTAGCGCCGCAGCGGCAAAACCGTCATTCAGACATCGTTCAGCACGACTACAAAGGCGAAGGGGCTCTGCTAGTTCACTCAGCCTTTCGGAGCCCGGTTGGCCAATTTTCTGCGACGTGGCGGAATTCGTTGGAATCGTACATGCCTCCCGCCACTGGTTGGTCCTTCGACACACTGCAGTGCCGTTCCAATGCCTATTGTCGCGTGTGGGAAAGTTTTTGACGCAACATGGCCCAAATTGGAGTTTGGCTGACAAGCATCAAAAACAATCCAATCGTCAGAACCAGTGAAATCGGGTTGGACAGAAACCCCCATATGAAATCCCCAAAGTCACCTCTGGATCGCAACATTGTGCGCCGATAATTGCTGTCCATCATCGGCCCCAAGATGACACCCAGAATGACCGGACCGACTTCAAATCCATAAGTTTTCATAAAGTACCCGACGACGCCAAAAAGGAGCATCCAATAGACGTCCACGGGGTTGTTTTGGATGGCGTAGGTGCCCACTGCGCTGAGCACGATGATCAGCGGGATCAGAACAGCCTTGGGACATTCTACGATTTTCGTGAACAGACGAATGCCGGTCAAACCAAAGACAAGGAGGAAGACATTGGCCAGCGTCAGCGTGCCAACAATGAACCAGAACAGATGCGGCGTATCCACCAGCAAAAGCGGGCCGGGTTTGAGCCCATGGATGAAAAGCGCCCCGATGATCACTGCTGTCACCGCGTCGCCCGGAATGCCAAGGGTAAGCATCGGGATATGCGCGCCACCGACGGCAGCATTATTGGCGGCCTCGGGCGCAACCAGACCTTCGCGGTTGCCGGTGCCGAAGGGGCGTTCCGGGTTCTTGGTGGAACGTTTCGCGTCATCATAGGCAAGCAAGGCCGCGATATCGCCGCCTGTACCTGGTAAAGCGCCGATGATGGTACCGATGCCAGAGGCTCGGATTGCGAGCCAGAAGTACTTTTTCACGTCCGAAAATTTCGGGATAATCCGGTCGATCTTTTGCTTGATGGCGGCTGTGTTGAGCGTGTTGAGCTGCATCAAAGCCTCTGCCACGCCAAAGAAGCCGATCATGGCGGCAACGTATGGAATGCCGCCTAAAAGGTGGATCGAGCCAAAGGTAAAACGCCCTTCCGCCGTCATAGGGTCAAGGCCGACCATGCCGATCAACACGCCCAAAGCCCCGGCAAACGCGCCCTTGGCGAAGCTTTCACCAGACAGGGTTCCGGCCAGCAGGATGCCGATGATGCCCAGCAAAAGGTAGTCGCGCGACTGGAACATCAGCGCAAATTCAGAGATCACGGGCGCGAAAAGCGCCAGCGCGATGATGCCGATAAAGCCACCAAACACCGACATGACGGTGGTCAGGCCAATCGCTTCTCCCGCCTCGCCGCGTTTGGCGAGCGGGTAGCCTTCGATCGCGGTCGCAATAGCAGAAGGCGCGCCGGGAATGTTCAGCAAGATCGCCGTGCGCGAGCCGCCATAGACCCCGCCAAAGAACACCCCCGAGATCAGGGCAAGCGCTTCGTTCACGTCCCATTTGAAGGTGAATGAGATTAAGATCGACGTGGCCATCGTGACCGAAAGCCCCGGAATGGCACCAATATAGATGCCTGCAAAGGTCCCGGCAGCGACCAAGAATATCAGCCAAGGATCCGTCCAGGCGGTAACAAAGAAACCTAGCGTTTCTAGCATTTAGAAAAACCCTCGCAGCAAAGTGCCTTGCGGGAGCACAACTTGAAACACTTCGCGAAAGACGACGTAGATTACCGCCAACGTGACCCCGGTGAGCGCCAGCATCAGCAGCGGATTCTTGCGCCATAAAAATTGGAAAGCGCAGAAAAGGAAGACCGCAGAACTCGC
>CAZPXE010000532.1:0-2730 GCA_964590545.1 uncultured Rhodobacterales bacterium
GCCCGCGTGGATTTGCGCCTTGACCACCCAAAGCGGGCCGCCCAACTCACCAGCTGCAGTTTTAGCTTCGTCCGCCCGCAGCACGACGCGCCCTTCCGAGACCGGAGCCCCATAACTGCGCAAAAGGGCCTTGGCCTGGTATTCGTGGATGTTCATGGAGCTCTATCCTTGAGATATTCTGGTTCCCGTTGGCCTATACGCACCCGTGTTTACAAAGGGGTAAACGGGAAATTTGTCGCAGGCAGGTAAATCGGGCGAATTATATCGTTTTTGTGATCACATGGAAATTTTGTGTGATCACAAATTGGGTTTCCACGTGTGCGAGCACTGTGTTTTGAGGCGATTTGAACGCTGAGACGCGCCGTTTACGAGTCGTTTGTGGCTGCGTTCTCTGGCAAGGCTCGCCACTTGCGATAAAGCAGCACAGCCAGCACTAAAATGACGGCTGAGGGCCAGCCGGGACCGGCACCCCCCATGAAATCCACAATCCCCAGACCGATCGTGGCCAAACCGTATTTGCGTGCAGTCTTCTGAAACGTCTCGCGCTCCGGCGTCGGCGCGGGCAGGGGCGCAGATGGCGGAGGCGACGGTGGAGCAGGGCGCGCCTGTTCCGTGCCAAGCACGCGGGCGCGGATATCGATGTCGTCTTTCGGCGTTGTGACTTGTGGGACAACCCGTTCCAGATCATCCGGTGGCGTCACGCCATCCGCGACGACCCCAAACACTGCTATATCATCGCCCAGATGTTTCAATTGGGCCGGTCCAAGGGGGCGAAACTCTGCTGTCAGCCGGCCTTTGGCGTGGTCCACCACCTGCGTTGAGGCGAGTATGCCGCCTTCTGGCGCATTTTCCTGCAAGCGGGCGGCTACGTTGACGCCATCGCCCAGCAAATCCGCGCCATCGACGATCACGTCGCCCAAGTGCAGCCCGATGCGGAACGCGAGCAAGCCGTCCTCTGTTGTCAGCCGTCGCTGGATTGCGACTGCGGCGGCGGTGGCCTCGACGACCGATGGAAACTCCGCGATCAATCCATCTCCTGCGGTGTTGGCAATGCGCCCGCCGCGATCGTTGATCGTCTTTTCGAACACCGCGCGCGAGCGCCGAAGGGCCTGAACCGTGCCCACCTCGTCCTCAGCCATCTGCCCCGAATAATTCGCGGCATCTGCAGCAAGAATGGTTGTCAGCTTGCGCTGAATGGTCGGGGCTTGGGTCATACCGTGTATGTTAATCCGACTCACCAATAAATTGAATTGGAAATACTTTGCGCCCGCAGCAAAATGAAAAAGCCGAGCGGTGAGGCTCGGCTTTTCGTGATTTCAAATGGTTGGCAGGTTAGGCCAGCGAGGGGTCGATCCCTTTGCACGCATCCACGAGGCCTTTGACGGCACTCACAGAGGCGTCGAACATGTCCTGCTCTTCCTTGTTCAGGTTGATGTTCACGATCTTTTCGATTCCGCCTTTACCGATCACGGTCGGAACGCCGACATACATGTCCTTCAGGCCAAGCTCGCCGTCGCAATATGCGGCGCAAGGCAGCACGCGCTTTTGGTCCTTGAGGTAGGCTTCCGCCATCTCAATAGCCGAGGTTGCAGGCGCATAGAAAGCAGAGCCTGTTTTCAGCAGACCAACGATTTCAGCGCCGCCGTCACGGGTCCGTTGCACGATGCTGTCGAGCTTCTCTTGGCTGGTCCAACCCATTTCTACCAGATCAGGCAGGGGGATACCGGCAACAGTGGAGTAACGCACGCACGGCACCATCGTATCGCCATGGCCGCCGAGCACAAAGGCGGTCACATCGCGCATGGAAACGTTGAACTCGTCCGCCAGGAAGTGACGGAAACGCGCGCTGTCCAGAACACCTGCCATGCCGCATACCTTTTTATGCGGAAGGCCAGAAAACTCGCGCAGCGCCCAAACCATCGCGTCGAGCGGGTTGGTGATGCAGATCACGAAAGCGTCGGGCGCATGATCGCGGATGCCTTCGCCGACAGACTTCATGACTTTCAGGTTGATTCCCAGAAGGTCATCGCGGCTCATGCCCGGCTTGCGGGGCACGCCAGCGGTTACGATGCACACATCCGCACCAGCGATATCGGCGTAGGATTGCGTGCCTTTCATCTTGGCGTCGAACCCTTCGGAGGGGCCGGATTCCGCGATATCAAGCGCTTTGCCTTCGGGTGTGCCTTCGGCGATGTCGAACAGGGTTACATCGCCCAGTTCCTTGATCGCCGCGAGATGGGCAAGCGTGCCCCCGATCTGACCGGCGCCGATCAGCGCAATCTTGGGTCTGGCCATGGAAGTGTCTCCGATACTCGTTTGTTGGTCGGGATATGGTTCCGCGCGTGCCTAATTCCTTGCCCGCGCTCTGGCAAGGGCTGGGCGGCGCGTCACGTGCGCGCGGGAGCGTGCCGGAACGGTTGTTATCAGGGTGGCACTGGAACGCAGCCCCCTATAATGCTGTGAAATAACGTGCATATTCGCGAGGCCCGTGGTGCAAGCACTCGACCTATGGTTTTTTCTGATCGCTGCGCCTGCTGCTGTGTTCGCAGGCATTTCTAAGGGGGGCTTTGGATCTGGCGCAGCCTTTGCCTCTGCGTCGATTCTGGCCCTCGTTGTCGAGCCGGGGCTGGCGCTGGGTGTCATGTTGCCCCTGCTAATGCTAATAGATGTGGCCACCTTGCGACCCTATTGGGGGCAGTGGAATGCAAGCGCTGCGCGGCTTTTGATCCT
>CAZPXE010000533.1:0-2729 GCA_964590545.1 uncultured Rhodobacterales bacterium
TTCCTGATCCTGATAGGAGAGAGCCTGCCGCCGCAATACCGCGCGCGGCTGGAGGCTCTGGTTCAGGACATGCCGCAAGCCATGGTCGTCGCCAAGCCGCCGCGCAAGCATCGCGAAATCTGCCAAGAGGTCATCAATGACGCGCGCCTTTGGGACAGCGCCCCTTGCCTGCAATTCCGCATGGATGATGACGACGCGGTGGCGCTTAGCTTTGTGGCCGATTTGCGCGCGGCAGCAGAGCATGTCACTGGGCTGCTGCAGATCGAACGCCATGTGGGGATCGACTTTAACAATGGCTATATCGCCCGGCCCGGCCCGCATGGGCTGGATGCCGAGCAAGTGATCCGCCCCTATTGGACCCCGGCGCTGGGAATGCTGATCCGGCCCAAGGCGCGGGTGTCGATCATGAACTTCTCGCACGCCAAGCTGCCCCGCCGGATGCCTTGCGTGAATATTCCCCGCGCCGACATGTGGGTGCGCGGTCATAATGACTTCAACGACAGCCGCCAAGTCGGGAAAGTCACGCAGCCGAACCTTTCCCCCTTGGATGCAGAGGGTGAGGCGCTGTTCAACAAGACCTTCGCAATCGATGCCGATAAGGTGCGGACGGCGTTCTCATCGCCCGGCTAACTGTCGCTCCCTCCAGAAAGTAAACAGCCCCGCCGCCACGATGATCGCGGCCCCAAGGATGGTGAACGAATCCGGCCATTCGCCAAACACCGCCCAACCCAGCACTGTCGCCCAAAGCAGGCTGGTATAGCGGAAGGGCGCGATGAACGAGACCTCCCCCACCCGCATCGTCTGGATCGAGAAGACATAGCCGCCCAAAATGAACAGCGCCGAGCCGCAGATCAGGCCCCAAAGGTTTCCGGTCACCGGCTGCCACTCCACCCCGATCGACAGCAGCCCAAAGAAGGCCATGACCGAGACCGAATTGCCCAGCGCCACGGTCATCGAAGGGGTGTCCTTGGGCAGCTTGCGCGTGATCAGATCGCGCGCAGTGACAAAACAGACTGCGCCCATCGCATATACCGACCAGCCGGAAAAACTCTCCGAGCCGGGGCGCAGGATCAGCAGCATGCCCATAAACCCGACCGCAATCGCCGCAAAACGCCGCCAACCCACCGGCTCGCGGAACACCAGCCATGCGCCCAGCGTCACCGCCAGCGGCAGCGCCTGCAGCACCGCCGAGACACTGGCAAAGGGCAAGTTCAGCAACGCCGTAAGGAAGCAATAGGCCGCGCCGATCTCGGTCACGCTGCGCATCGCAATCAGCCGCCACGCCGCGCGGCCCAGATCAAACCGCAGCCCGCCAAGCCCGTAAGCAAGCCCGGCGAAAAGCGTGCTCGCAATGATCCCGCGCAGGAACAAAAGCTGCGCCAGCGGCAACGCCCCTTCGGTCGCCTTCAGAAAGGCGTCATTAACCGTAAAGGAAAACATGGACGCCATCATAAGCAGCGCCCCGAGGGTGTTGGGGGTCATCCGGGGAAAGCCTGTTGAACCATTCCTCCACGAACCACATCACACAGAAAAACACCAGAGCCGCCCCGCCGACAGCGTGCCCGACACCCCCTGCTTCTTCGGGTCAAAAATACTTCGGGGGAACGGCGCTTTGCGCCGTGGGGGCAGCGCCCCCCGCTCCATCAACCCACAAGCTACAACGCCTGCATTTCTGCCAGCGTCACACCAAAGCCCTTCTGCAACTCCGCATCGATCCGCTCCGGTTTCAGCTTATGCGTTATCCCCATCTGGGTCGGGGTGGATTTGTTGTCCCCGTGGATCGTGCGGATGTAAGCCGGGACCGAGATATCGCTGTAGGTGTTATAATGCTGCGGCAGCGCGCGGTGGTTATAGCGGTAGGGGTTGCGGTGATAACCGACAGGCGCAAGCAGCGCGGTGCCTGTGGACAGGGGCGCGCGTTCCACCGCGTCGAACACCTCATTGGCCACATCCGCCTCGCGCCGGACATAGAAACCGCGGTTGAAGGCGATGGCGTAGCTTTCCGTCAGCGGGTGCATCTTCAGCAAGTTGCGGCAAATCCATTTCAGGCGACGGATATAGTTGATGTCCATCGCGTCATCATCATCGAGCCGGAACAGGATACGATGGCTCGCCTCGCCCGGATCCACCGAATTGAACCCGCCTTTCAGCAACTGATAATGACGCTCCGCCCCCACAGCCCGCAGATGGATATGCGGCGCAGGCGCAAGCAGCGTTTGCAAGCGCTCCATATACTCCGCTGGCAAGCGCTCCGCCGTCAGGATCACCAGATCAAACCCATCATCCGATTGCCGCAGCAACGAAGGCAGCACCAGCTTTTCAAACAGGTGAAACCGCAGCGTCATCCGCTCGGGCGAGAAGATGTGTTCGGCAATCGCGTCCAGACTGTCGAACCGCTCGGAATAATAGGTCGGCGTCAGCACCGAAAAGCGCATCAAACCGATACATCTGGTTGTGGCTTTCATCGGCCTGTCATCTGTTTATGCCGCTCCCTCAGCGCGATCAAACACCGAGGCGGGCCAGATGAAAAGGCCCAAGGTCATGCGCGCATTGTTTTGCACCAACGCATTGCATCAATCGCCCCCCGCCCCGCAAGGCAGCAACTCCGAGAAGGTCGACACTGGCATGAAGACCCGGAAAGGCGAAACCTGCCAAGCTGGAATTGGCAAAACGCAACTTGCCCAAAATAGCTTTCCAACTCAACCACGCATGAAACTCAGACTAGGGTC
>CAZPXE010000534.1:0-2723 GCA_964590545.1 uncultured Rhodobacterales bacterium
TAGCCGCCCCTCACTGACCGCGCGCGAAAACAGCGGCAACGGCTCTGGCCCGCGTAAGCGTGCCTCGACCTGCCGCCGCTCCGTCAGCAACGTGTCGATGCCCAGCCGATCCTGCAAAGCAAAGGGGCCCTCTGCAAAGCCCCGCGCGACCAGGGCTGCATCCAAATCCTGCGGCGTGCTGGCTTCCAGCAACGCGCGCTCCAACGCATGGCCCAAAGCCGCATGGAGCCGCGCTGCCACCGGGATCGCGCCCAAAGGATGCACCAGCAACCGCGCCCCCAAGGCCGCCGCAATCTGCGCCACCCGGCCCGACGGATCATCCCCGAGTTGTTCCACCAGCGCAGAGCCAGAGACCCCGCCTGCGTAACGCATAGCCGCCCGCTCGCCCGCGCGGGCCCAATTTGTGCAAATTGGCCGCCCTTGCTGGCCGGACACCCAAATATCAGAGGCCGCGGCCTCGGCCGCCACGCTCAGCAACGCGGCATGCTCTGCCATCATCCTTGGCAGCATATCCGCCAGCCGCGCCCGCGCATCCGCATCCGCCTCAACCAGAACCACCGCGCGCCCGGCCTTGGCCAGCGCGACGCACAACTCCAGTGCCCCCGGTTCTTCTGCGATAATGGGACGGTCCGCGAAGGGCCTATCTGCCAAGAAACCCGCGCTCTTTGATCAGCGCCAACAACTCGCCCAGCGAGGCCTCAACCGGCTTGCACGACGTATCCAGCGCCGCATCAGAGCGGTCATAGGCTGCCTGCCGGGTCTCTAACAACGCCCTCAACTGCGCCATCGCCTCTGGCTGGCCATGCATGGGGCGCATATCGCCTTGCGCACGCACACGGTTCATGTGCTCATCCGGCGTCGCCTTGATCCAGACCGTGTGATACCGCGCGAGCAGGGTCGCATAGGTTTCAGGCTCACTCACAATCCCGCCCGCTACCGCCAAAATCAGGCGGTTGTGACGACCGGCCACGCGCCGCACGGCTTCTGCTTCGAGTTGGCGATACCCGTCAGCGCCATACAGCGCCATAATCTCGCCAATCGGCATCCCAACCTTAAGCTCGATATCTTTGTTCAATTCCACAAACGGCACGCCCAGCGATTTGCCAGCGGCGCGACCCAACGTGGATTTCCCGGCCCCGCGCAAGCCAATCAGGCAAATTCTCTGCGCTCTGTCCGCTGCCGGGGCCGACAATTCCAGCCGGTGCATAACACCTGCCCGCGTGTTTTCATCAGCATTTCGAAACAGCTCGACAAGCCGACCTTCCTCTTGGCCCTTTTCATCGCCCAGCAATTCCATCAGCGACAGCCCCATGGCGTGCGCAATCCGATGCAACAGACCAATCGAGATATTGCCTTGTCCACTTTCCAACTGCGCCAGATAGCGCGGCGATACACCCGAAAGGTCCGATAGCACACGTCTCGGCATGCGCTGCGCTGTGCGCGCTGTGCGTACGTTAGCCCCAAGTCGCGCAAGCAGCTCGTCCGTTTCGGACGTGATCACACTTGGCTCTTCAAACTGGCCTTGATTTCGACTGTCATTCATAGGTCTGACCAAGCAATTCGTTTCAATCATGAGTTGCGAAATTCAATTCCGCAACCTTTGCGCGATCATTTAACCCAATTTGCCAGATAAAGTTGAAATCTGGCCAGAAAATCCATCAAACGGTTGAAGCCGAGACAGGCTCGTTTGGGTAGAAATTGCGCACGTGTAACTGATCTAGATCGCACAACCAATTTGACCACAATTTTCGCCCAAGGCTGCGGTCAGGCGGCTTGGCTTTTCATCGTCGCCAGCACCTCATGCACCCATGGCAGGGCGATGTCTTCGGGCATTTCAATCCCGCTCGCATCATGTATCCCCCGATCGCCCACCTGCTTCGCCCCTTGCGCCACCAGCATCTCTGCCAGCTTCTTGGAGCCGTGGTTGAACGTTTCGGCAAACACCATATCGCCCAGCCCGAAAATCGCGAACTGAATGGCCGACAGGTCCGGCTTGCTCTCGTTTAACGCGTCCTCAAAGGGCAGCGCCGTCGTGGGCAAATCCCCGTTCCCGTAAGTCGAGGTGACGAAGATATGGAACGTATCGGCGGTCAGCGCCGCCGGGTCCACTTCCGACAAGGGCGCGATAGAGCAGTCAAACCCCTCGCCCAAGTCGATCTCAATATCCTCGCAGAGCATCTCGGAATTACCGGTCTCTGATCCGTAATACAGCCCGATTTTCATAGGCTTACCCCTTACGTCATGTGCAGCTTAACATATTCGAAATCACCCGGCTTGTTGTCGATCCCGACCTTGGGCGGGGCGATCCAGCTGGCGTATTTGCCCGGCTCATAGCACGGTTTCATGAGCGATGTGATAAAGTCCCCATCCGCCTTGGACGGCAAGAACTCATCGCGCCGCTTGGCCCAGTCGTCCTTGCTGATGACATCCCCTTCGGGCGTTGTTTCGATGGGCGAGAACACACCAATCTGACGATGGAACGCCTCATGCGGCAGGATCATTTCGAACTCGATCTTGGCGCGCTGGATCAGCCTGTTCCAACGGCGCAACCCACCCGATGCGTCGCGCACATAGTCGTCGCGCAGGCGCATGTTGATCGCCGTCAGCGCAGGCACTTCTTCGGTCACGATCTTGCTGTCCGCCACATTCGCCACCTGATAAGTCGCATCCTGCAACTGGTGATCGTCGTCAATGCGCGCCTCCATATAGCGCCCCTTGATCCC
>CAZPXE010000535.1:0-2720 GCA_964590545.1 uncultured Rhodobacterales bacterium
CGTCGCCCCTCCCGTGGCGATTGTGATGTCTGTTCGGAGTGGGGGTTTCACACCCCCACACCCCCGTGGAGTTTATTCAGCCAAGCGAAGGGGGCTTTCACGTCTCGTTAAGGTTAACCCGCCTATTCTGAGAACAGCTTGCAGGCTGGAGAGCTGAGCAAGTTGCCGAGCGAAGCCGCGTAACTCCGCCTGCGTTCCGCGTAGCGGTCGGGCCGGGTTGCGTGGTGGAGCGCTCCTGCTTTCGCTTGGCAAGTTAAACTCCCGCCCACTGCCCGGCAGTCGTTCCTGAAAGGAACGATGAGAGGGGAGGCTCCGACGACAGCAAGAGGCGGGGACGGCCGAAATGTTCACAACCCCCTCGCAATCAATTCCTTCATGATCTCATTCGTGCCGCCATAGATGCGCTGAACGCGGGCGTCGGCCCACATTTCGGCGACCGCGTATTCCTGCATGAAGCCGTAGCCGCCGTGGAGTTGCACGCAGGCGTCGAGCACTTCGCCTTGGGTGTCGGTGGTCCAGTATTTCGCCATTGACGCTTTTTCGGAACTCAGCGCGCCGCGCATATGTTCAGTGATGCACTCGTCTAGGAAGGCGCGGGCGACTTTGGTTTTGGTCAGCGCCTCGGCCAGTTGGAAGCGGGTGTTCTGGAATTGGGTGAGCGGGCCGCCGAAGGCTTCGCGGGTCTTGCAATAGTCGATGGTGCGTTGCACGGCGCCTTCCATCGCGCCGACCGCGCCGCAGGCGATAGACAGGCGTTCTTGCGGCAGTTGTTCCATCATCTGATAGAAGCCGCGCCCTTCGGTCCCGCCGAGGATGTTTTCGGGTGGGATTTCCACATTGTCGAAGAACAGCTCGGACGTGTCAGCCGCGTGCATGCCGACCTTTTCGAGGTTCCGCCCGCGCGCAAAGCCCGCCGCACCCTCGGTTTCCAGCGCCACGAGCGAGACGCCCTTGGCCCCTTCACTCGGGTCCGTCTTGGCCGCGACGAGGATCAGGTTCGCGTGTTGGCCGTTGGAGATAAATGTCTTTTGGCCCGAAAGGCGGTAAGCGTTGCCTTCCCGCACGGCCTTGGTCTTGATCCGCTGCACATCGGAGCCGGTGGACGGCTCGGTCATCGCCAGCGCGCCGACCATTTCGCCTGAAACCAGCTTTGGCAGCCAGCGCTGTTTCTGTTCTTCCGTGCCGTAGGTCAGGATATAGTGGGACACGATCGGCCCGTGGATCGGATAGCCCCAACTCGCGATATTGGCACGGGTGGATTCGATCATAATGACCGCCTCATGCCCAAAATCACCGCCCGGCCCGCCATAGGCTTCGGGGATAGAGGGGCAGAGCAGCCCAACCTCAGCCGCTTCTTGCCAGATCGAGCGGTCCATTTGCCCCTGTTTGCGCCATGTTTCAAACCGGGGTGCCCATTCGGTATTGATGAACTGCGCCGCCATGTTGGTGAGCATCTGGTGCTCATCCGTCATCCAACCGGAGGGGCTTTGCATCATGTCTTTCATCTCGTCCTCCCAGGAATGTGGACTAGCGCTTCCGGTTTTCCAACTCGGCGTTGAACAGGCGCAAACGGGCGGTGAGGTTTTCTTCGTTCATCACGCTGTTGAAGTTCTCGAACAGGAATGACAGTGCCTCACCTTCGTCCAGCCCGGCCTCGGTCGCGAATTTCTTCAGGCGGCGATAGCCGTCTTCGGTCATGGCGACGGGGAAGCGGCGGGTGAGGCGGAAGCGTTTGGGCATGGGTGGCCTTGTGTTCGGGGTGAGGTGGGCAGTTTGCCCACCCTACGGGATGCAGGTTGTGCGCTTGACACACCAAGCGGGTTGCGCCGGTAGGGTGGGCAATCTGCCCACCGCCACCACAACCACCTTAGAAGTTCGCCGCTTCCAGCGCCATCACTGTGTCCGCCCCGGTTTGGATACGGCTCAGGTGCAGCGATGTCGCAGGCAGTTGGCGCGCCATGTAGTAGCGGCCCGTGTGCAGCTTGGTCTCATAGAACACCGGATCGGACGTGCCAGCTTCCAGCGCTTTATGTGCTGCCAGACCCATCTTGGCCCACATCAGGCCCAAGCAGACATGGCCGAACATGTGCAGGAAGTCGTTGGACCCCGCGAGCGCGTTGTTCGGGTTTGTCATACCGTTTTGCATGAAGTACATGCCCGCCGCTTGCAGGTCCTTGGAGGCGGCTTTGAGCGGGTCGAGGAACTCGCTATCGAAGTCCGCGTGCGCGCCAGTGTTATCTTTGATGAAGTTTTTCACCAGATCGAAGAAGGCCATGACGTGTTTGCCGCCATCCTGCGCCAGTTTCCGGCCCACGAGGTCCAGCGCCTGCACGCCGTTCGCGCCTTCGTAGATCATCGCAATCCGGGCATCGCGGGTGAATTGGGACATGCCCCATTCTTCGATGTAACCGTGCCCGCCATAGACCTGTTGCGCCTTGATCGTGTTGTCATAGCCCACATCGGTCAGGAAGCCTTTGATCACCGGGGTCAACAGCGACACGAGCCCGTCTGCGTCCTTGTCCTGACTGCGATGCGCGGCGTCGATCATCTGCGCGCCCCAGAGGGTGAAGGCGCGGGCGCCTTCCGCGAAGGATTTCTGATCCATCAGCGAGCGGCGGATATCCGGGTGGACGATCAGCGGATCGGCCGGGCCATCGGGGTTCTTTGGCCCGGTCACGTCGCGCCCTTGCAGGCGGTCCTTGGCGTAGTCCAGCGCATTC
>CAZPXE010000536.1:0-2714 GCA_964590545.1 uncultured Rhodobacterales bacterium
AGGCTGCGCCGCATCGACGATCTCCCATCCGTTGCGCTCAAACAGGCCGCGCTGTTCCGCAGGCAGGCGGCGCTGGGGGTTGTTCAGGATCAGACCGGGGCGCAGCGGCGTAAAGGTCGCGTCGATATGGATGGGGTAGGGATCGCCCGGGAAGTTGACCGTGTGAACCCGGTGATCGGGGAAGTGACGGCGCAGCCATTCGATGCCCTTGAGGTTCGTGGTGAACCCGTGCTGCACCACCAGATCGCGGCCAAAGCGCAGCACATCGGCGGCGTCAAACAACGGTTCCTCCTCGGTGGTGACAAAGAATTTCTCCGCCGCCCATTGCAGGCGCTTTTGCACGCCGATCTTCTCGCTCAGGTAATCGGGGTGGTAATCGGCATCCGTCAGGCGCGGCTTTGGCGCGGCCTCATGGCGGAAATTGGGGTCCTCGTCCCAGTACTGCTGCATCAAGGGGCGGTAATTCAGATATTCAAACCAGCGGCAGCGATAGGACATGGTCGCTTCCAAAATCTCATGCCCCACGGTCAGCAGCACATCGCGCGGCGGCATACAGCCGAATTGGCTGTCCGTGTGGAAATCCGGCGTGGTCGCGGGCACGCTGTGGTCAAGCGACGTGGGCCGATCCACCCGGATCCCGCGCGCCTTTAACTGATTGGCGAACTGATCCAGCAATTCGTTCGCGCGATCAATCGTTTCCTGCGGGCGACGCCCCCACTGCCCGCGCATATCGCTGTCCTCGGGCACTTTGGCGTCCAGCGCGGGCTCTTCGGGCGGGATATGGCAATCATCGGCGCGCCCCACGATCACGTGGCGCAGCGTGTCCCACTCATTCCAGCTTTTGACTTGGGTTTTATCTGGTGACCAAGACATGTCGCATCCCTTTCGCCTAAGTTCGATTGTTTGATTGCCTAGAAACAGTTTGCACGCAAGCGCAGAATTCTTGACGTTCCGGAAACAACCAGAGGTGTGCAAGCCCTTGAGATTGCTTATCGTTTGCCAACCCAAGCTTTGTATGATCTAGATTGGCTGTAAACATTTGGGACAATTTCAATGAATATCAAACCTCTTTTTCTAGCGGCCGCGACCGTCATCGCAGCCACCGCATCATCTCATGCAGCAACCGTGGTCGCCACAAATTTCACGGGCGAGCATAGTTACGTCGGCGGCAATAACGGGCTGGTTCAGAACGACCGGATTACGGATGCCATTCCATTGGCAAATGGTGTCGCAGACTTGACCACTTCGGCCAGCTCAACCGGGTCTGCGGGACCGGGGCGCGTTGGCAAAAGCGAGCAAACGACAAGCACGCAAGCGCTGTTCGCGCAGGATGGTTTCTTTGCGCAGGGCCAGATTTCAGGCACGTCCGAATGTCTGGAAAACAATACCACAGCCAGCTGCACACCGTTCTTGTGGTCGCGCCAATCGCTGGTCTTTGACCTGACCGTGGATGTGACGTCTACCCTGTTCCTGAACGGCATTTTCGATGCAGGGGATTCCGGCGCGTCCGGGTCCATTGTTGATTTTCTGAGCATTTCGATCCAGCGGTTCTCGCTCGCAGGGGCGCCGGGCGCGCGCACGAATATTCTGTCTGGAACCGGCCCCGCGTCGAATGTTTTGTCGGGCACGTTCGATACTTCAATCGAGCTGAACTCAGGCTCTGTCTATGAAGTTCAGATCGCACATGGCGTCGGAACGGGCGGCGAGTTTGAGGTTGATTCAGGCTTTTTCGCGATTGCAGGCAGCATTGTCGAAGGCAATGCAAACGTCGAAGATTTCGGAGGTCGTCTGGACGGCGCGCTGGCGCCCGTTCCACTGCCCGCAGGTGGCTGGTTGTTGCTGGCTGGCATCGGGGCCATGGGCGCGATGCGCCGCCGCGCGCGCAGCTGATCTAGAACATAGCAGGTAACTGGATCGCCCCGGTGCTCTGACGCGCCGGGGCGTTTTCTTTTGGGGCGGGCGAACTCGCGTCTTCCCTTTGCGCGGCGCATTTGCCACCTTGGGCGCACATTATGGGGCCTTGGGGATGTAAATGGCCTTCACATTCCCCATATTTAGACCGAAAACATGGGACAAAAGGATAGCAATATGACGGATTTCGCAACGCAGGTGCAGCAAAGCCAGGCGCAGGTGCAAGAGGCGCAGTCCAAGATTGCCGAACTTACCACCCGCATCGAAGCGGCCCGATCCAAGATGGATAGCGGCGAAGATATTGCGATAGATATTGAGAATGCCACGCTGGAAGACGTCCACGCCCACACGGATGTGATGAACGCCAATATCGCGGAACTCATCATGGGGCTGGACGATGTGACCTCCGGCTTTTCCAAGGATTTCGATGAGATGCGCTCCAAGACGGGCTGGGAAAGCTTCGTTGGCATCTTTGCGCGGGCCAAATCCGACAGCATGCGTCAGGAACGTATCCGCACCGCCTCGATTGACGACAAGCTGCAGGACCTGATCGCCAAATCCGACGTGATCGTGCAATTGCTGCAAGGGCAACTGACGATGCTTGAGGATCAGAAAACCAAGGTCGAAGCCAATCTGGTTGAAACGCTGGATGACCGCGAATTCACGGTCAAGGAACTCGAAGACCTGAAGGCGCAGATCACCGCGATGGACCCGAAGATCATCGGGTTGGAGAACAAGATCGCCTCGGAAACCGACGCCGCCGCCCGCACGGCGCTGGAAACGGAACTGGCCGAGCTGAACAC
>CAZPXE010000537.1:0-2713 GCA_964590545.1 uncultured Rhodobacterales bacterium
GCTGAGGCGGTGGCGCGGAAGGTGCAACTAGGCTGCGCATCGCAGGCTGTGACCAATCCAATGAGTGCTTTAATTTCGGCCTGTAAGGGTATGAAAATAAAAAGACTTGCTTTTCTGACGCCCTACATCGCCGAGGTGAGCGAGGGGCTGCGTTCCAAGGTGGCCGAGGCCGGGATTGCCTGTGCGACGCTGGGGAGTTTCAGCGAAGCGGAAGAAGCCAAAGTGGCACGCATTTCCGGGGCGTCGATCCAAGCGGCGGCGCGGGATCTGGCGGCGGGGTGCGACGCGGATGCTGTCTTCCTCAGTTGTACAAACCTGCGCACGCTGGACCTGATCGCGCCGCTAGAGGCGGAACTTGGCCTGCCTGTTCTGTCGTCAAATCAGGTGCTTGCGTGGCATATGTTAAAGCTGGCTGGCCTGCGGGGACGCATTCCCGGCAGACTTGGCGAGCTATAGGTTCGCAGCCAGAAACCACGTGGCCAGCACGGCTTCGATCCCGCCAAATACCAGCACTTTGCGCACAGGCGGCTTGTCGAAGATCAGCGACAGCACCCGGCCCAGCGCGGCCCCTGTGAAGGCAAAGCCGATCATCGCGTAGCCAAGCGGCGCGTTCAGCCAGATCGCTGCCAGCCCTGCCACGACGAACAATCCGCCGACCGAGGCGCGCATTTCGGACAGGCCCATGGTTGACTTGGTTGGCTCCAGATCCAGCGCGTTGGCCGTGTAGCGCGGCGCGAGGAAGCCGAAGAGGCCGAATGCGATAGTCAATAGCGCCGCAACAATGTTGAGCCAGTCAATCAAGGGCCGTCTCTTGCTGCTTTGAGCGGGTTTCAAAGACCGCACTGGCGAGCGTTTGGGTCTCCACCTCAAGCCGGTTCAGCCCGTCCACCACGGCGCCCGCGTCCTGCGCCTCCATCGCATCGGCGATTTCGGTATGCAGGCCGACGATTCGCGCACGGTCGCGGGCAGTGAAGGTGATCATATTCATCAATGGCTGCATCGCTTCAACCGCCCCGGCAAGTTGGTAGCACAGCACCGGGTTTTCCGATCCATCCACCAGCGCCCGGTGAAACGTGACGTCCGAGGCGCAGAAGGCCTCATCTGTCAGGCCGGGTTGCGATTGGCGGTGGATTTCTGCGCGCATAGTGGCCAGTTGGTCCGCGGTGCGCCGCTGCGCCGCAAGGGGCGCGCAGGCGCGTTCGAGGGTGTAGCGCGCCTCGCACGCGGTCTCAAAACTCACCTCGTTCATCGATAGCAGCAGGGTTGAGGTGGTGATTTGCTGGGGATAGGCGTCCTCGAATGACAGCCGGTTCACGAAAGCCCCGCCCGATGCACCGCGCTGCGTGCGGATCAGCGATTGCGCCGCCAGACGCTTCAGCGCCTCGCGCACGGTAGGGCGCGAGACCGAGAATTGTTCCGAGAGTTCCGCCTCTGACGGCAAACGCTCATCCACGATCAATTTACCGGATACGATGGCGTCGCGGATTTCGGACGCGATCTCGGCGGAGAGGTCGGTTTGTTTGGGACTTACACTTTTCATTTGTCAGACATTTAATCGTCTGACATTTTCCAGCGCAAGTCTTGATTCGCAGGAAACCACATGTTGGCAGACAAAATCAGAGCGATGACCGCGCCGCATTGGCTGGGCCTGTTTGGCCTTGTCTTGCTGAGCTGGGTATTGCTGGCCGCTATGGCGGTTCCGGCCGACCTGCGCGAAACGGCGCGGGTGTTCGGCGCGGAGTTTTGGGAAGCCTTCTGCACCACCACGCCGGACGCGGCAGGATATATGCGTCTGGTTGCCATGTGGGTGTTGATGTCTGGGGCCATGATGGCGCCAACTGCGCTGCCAGCCTTTGCGACCTATGACGACCTTTCGCGCCAAACTGAGGCGCGCATAGACTTGCTTTTTGCAGGCTATATGACGGTTTGGATTGGCTTTTCTGTCATCGCGGCCGCATTGCAAATGGCACTGTTTCAAGCTGAATTGGTTTCCGCCTTTGGCGACAGCCGCTCGGTCTGGCTTTCGGCTGTGTTGCTTGTGGCGGCAGGGCTTTATCAATTCTCCGCCCTCAAAGAAGCCTGCTTGGCGAAGTGCCGCCAGCCGATGACGTTCTTCATGTCGCACTGGGACGAAGGGCCATGGCGCAACGGGCTGCGACTGGGGGCTGTGTGCTTGGGCTGTTGCTGGGCGCTGATGCTGCTGGCCTTTGTGGGCGGTATGACAAGCCTTGCTTTTATGGGGCTCGCTATGCTCGCAATGACACTTGAGAAACTGCAAGCTGGCGCGTGGCTGACGCGTCCGCTTGGGATCCTACTAATCTGCGCGGGTTCCGCGCTTGTTCTGAACAGCCTAATGGGAGGACTGCTATGACAGACCGTATCGAAGTTGCGGACAAACTCGACAATCGCCATCCAGCCGCTGAAAAAAGCGATCAGGGGCAGGTGCCATGGGCGATCAAGGGCGAGTTGATCCTGAACTGTAACTGCACAGTATTTTGCCCCTGTGTGGTCAGCCTTGGCAAACACGCGCCGACGGAAGGCTATTGCCAAGCGTGGTCGGGCATTCGCATCGACGAAGGCTTCTATGGCGACAGCGACCTGAGCGGGCTGAACGTCGGGCTGATCCTTGAAATTCCGGGCCTGATGTCCCGGGGCGGCTGGAAAGCGGCGGCTTATATCGACGAACGCGCTGACCACAAAGCGTTCCACGGAC
>CAZPXE010000538.1:0-2706 GCA_964590545.1 uncultured Rhodobacterales bacterium
CTTGACCCCACCGACCTGATCGAGCCGCGCTCGGCCATTTCCGGCTCGACCGATCTCGAGGTAAGGGCGACGAAGCACCTCTACCTCAAGCAATCGGCCATGAAGGACCAGCTTGATGCGTGGATCGCCAGCAAGGCCGACTGGCCGGTGTTGACCACCTCGATTGCGAAGAAGTGGTTGCATGATGGTGATGGGTTGCGGGACCGGGGCATCACGCGTGATCTGGACTGGGGTATCCCGGTCAAGCGCGGCGATGCGGATTGGCCGGGTATGGAAGGTAAAGTGTTCTATGTCTGGTTCGATGCGCCCATCGAATACATCGCCTGTTCCAAGGAGTGGACCGACGCGAACGGCAAAGCGGATGCCGATTGGGAACGCTGGTGGCGCACCGACAAGGGCGCGGACGATGTGCGTTACACCCAGTTCATGGGCAAGGACAATGTGCCGTTCCACACGCTCAGCTTCCCGGCCACGATCCTCGGCTCTGGTGAGCCTTGGAAGCTGGTGGATTACATCAAGTCGTTCAACTTCCTGAACTATGATGGCGGGCAATTCTCGACCTCGCAGGGGCGTGGGATTTTCATGGATCAGGCGCTGTCGATCCTGCCGTCTGACTATTGGCGCTGGTGGCTGCTAAGCCATGCGCCGGAAAACTCCGATAGCGAGTTTACATGGGACAATTTCCAAGCCTCGATCAACAAGGACCTCGCCGACGTGCTGGGCAATTTTGTGAGCCGCGTGACGAAGTTCTGCCGTTCCAAGTTTGGCGAGACGGTGCCGGAGGGCGGCGCATGGGGCGAGGCCGAGGAGGCTTTGGCCGCCGATCTCACCAAACGCGTCGCGGCTTATGGCGCGCATATGGACGCGATGGAAGTGCGCAAGTCGGCGACTGAGTTGCGCGCGATCTGGGCGGCGGGGAATGAATACCTGCAAGCTGCTGCGCCGTGGACAACGATCAAGGAAGACGAGGCGAAAGCGGCGATGCAAATCCGCCTCGCGCTGAACCTCGCTGTGCTCTACGCGAAGCTATCTTCGCCCTTCATCCCCGATGCGAGCGCTGCGATTGCGACCAGCTTTGGGTTGGAGGCCGGGGAATTGGTCTGGCCTGAAGATGTGACAGCGGAGTTGAGCGCGCGCGCGCCCGGCGCGGCGTTTACGGTACCGGAGAACCTGTTCGGCAAGATCACCGATGAGCAGCGTGAAGGCTGGCAAGAGCAGTTTGCCGGGCAGCGCTAGGCAGACCCCGCCCCGGACGTGATCCGGGGCCTCGCTCTGCTGAAAGAAATTCTTTCGTCGAGGTCCCGGCTCAAGGCCGGGACGGGGCGGGGATTTTGGCGTAAATCGACGCGAAAAAGTTAACGCGCTGCCCGACCTGAGTCGGCTGCTTCAAGGCTTGGCAATGTCGGTACAACAGGCGAAGACTCCGCTTTGGCGCGTATTCATGCCGATTTTCTTCCCATATTTTCAAACAGATAAACCAACACCCCCTCCCAAACCTCACGAGGTAAGGAATTCCTTACTTTACGGATGCCCCTCCGCTCTTTCACGCTGAGGTTGATTTTTTATATTTATCTTTCTTAACGGCCGCGTTGTCATTTTGGCCCTATTTTCAAAGAGGCTTTCGGATGCTCACAATTCCCGGAGTAGAAATTACCGTTGTCAAAGAGCTGGTCCCGCGCGGATTGGCGGCGGCAGGCACGCTTGGCATTGTGGGCTTTTGCGAAAACCCCAACACGAATGAGCCCTTGCGCGAGTTATCCTCCCTCTCGGAATTCCGAGATGTGTTCGGCGCGGGCTCGCTGGCGGCGATGCCAGAGGTGGAACTGGCTTTTGCGAACGGTCTTCGGGCCGTGGTGGTTGCCTCACTCCCCGTCACCGCCGGGCTGGCCGCCAGCACCACCATCCCCACGACACTGACCGACACGAATGCCGCGACACAAGCCAATGCGATGGCGGTGATGGCGCGCACGGCGGGAAGCTGGGGCAATGATCTGAGCGTGCGGTTCCTGACCAAGGGCAATGGCGCGGCGCAGGCGGTGGATGTGTTCGTGTTCACCTCCGCCAAGGCCGTACAGGACAACAAGCCAAGCGAGACATTCCGCAACCTGTCGACCACCGGCAATGATCCGCGCTTTTTCCAGAGTGTGATCAACGCGGAAAGTGGGTTGATCCGGATGTCTCCGACCACGCCCGCCTTCATTGTCGGCGGCGGCACCGCTGCGCCCGACAACACCAACCCGACGCTTGCGGTCACGCCACTGACAAACGGGCGCGAGGCAACGGTTGACGCGTATCGCGACGCGCTGGAGCGGCTGGAGACGCAGCCGCAAATCGACATGGTGATCGCGTCGAACAACATGAGCTCCACAACCACGGCGACGGAGCTCTATTCCACCGTGATCTCCCATTGCGAAGCGATGAGCCGGAAGGCGCAGAACCGGATAGGCTTTGGTCAGATCGTACCGCATGGCACATCGCGCCCGGATATTGAGGCCGCGAAGGCGATGGCAGGGGTGCTGACCTCGGACCGTTTCGTGCTGAGCGCGCCGCATGGGACGGTAGGAGCGGTGGCCGGGCTGGTGTCTGGTCTGCAATATTTCCGCGCGCCGACATACAAGACCCTGCGGGGGATCGTAGCGCCGAATTTCGACTTCACTGATGGCGATTTGCGCGCGCTGCTAACGGCGGGGCTGCTGCCGGTGGATA
>CAZPXE010000539.1:0-2701 GCA_964590545.1 uncultured Rhodobacterales bacterium
TCTGCGCTTCGATGCCGGCGAGGCGCTCTTTCACATCCTCCCGGTCGCGCATGGTTTTGCGCAGGGTTTCCTGGATAACTTCGATCCCGGTTTCGAGCTCACTGCGCCGTGTCTCGGACGTCAGAAGTTCTGACTGCATGACCGAAATTTGCGCCAGTGCCGCGTTGAACCGTTCCTGCGCGGCCAGCGCCTCTTCCGCCCTGCGGTCGCGCTGCGCAGACAGGTCATTCAACCGTGTCTGATAGGTCTGCATATCGCGCTTGGCTTGTTCGCGGAAGTTGCCAGCGCCGATGCTATCCATCAGTATGATAGCCGTTGCGACAATGGCCCAGGCCACAATCAAAGTGCTGCCGGCAAAGGCGAGCGCCTGCGTGCCGGGCTTAAGGCGGATAAACCGCGTATCCTCATCCGATTTCAGAAAAACCCGGCGTTCCGGGAAGTAACGCTCTAGCAGAGCGTTCCACGCAATCGTGAACGTTGTCCTCACAAGGTATTTCCTTGTCCCATCTCAATCACGGTGCTCGATCCCCCAGGTTTCCGGCACCTTGGGCAACCTTCTAATGCGCTGGCTCGCTTACGGCAAGGAAAAGACGGGTCAGTTCGGCCCGCATGTTACAAATGTGTCAAACAGGTGATTGTCTCGCGTTGCCAAAAGGTTGCAGGCAATAGCTTCCACGGATGTCACGCGGCCCGGCAAAGCGTTGCCGTCACGTTCTTGTGGGTCGCGGATACTTGCCAGCTTGACAGCTCAGGCGGCGCACCGTTCCTTGGCCCCATGGAAGAAAAACGCTCTGTCGATGGCATCGGTGCGGCCGCGCTGATCGGCTTCGCCACGCTGCTGGCATTTAATCAGGTTGTCATCAAGGTCACATCCGGCGGAATCAGCCCTGTTTTTCAAGCCGGGCTGCGTTCGCTTTTGGGGCTTGTGGTGCTGCTGATCTGGATGCGGTGGTTCGGCATATCGGTGTCGATCCCGCGCAGGGCAGCGCTGTGGGGCGTGGTGTCGGGGCTGCTCTTTGCCTATGAGTTCATTCTTCTTTTCATTGCGCTGGACCTGACCACCGTGGCGCGCGTGTCGATCTTTTTCTATTCGATGCCGGTCTGGGTCAGCATTGCGGGGCATTTTCTGCTTCCGGGCGAGCGTCTGACATGGCGCAAAAGCTTCGGGCTATCGCTGGCTGTGGCGGGGATCGTGGTGGCTTTGGCCAATCGCAGCGCCGGCGAGGCCAGCCTGATCGGCGATTTGTGCGCGCTTTTTGCCACGCTGGGATGGGCCGGGATCAACCTTTTGGTGCGCATCACACCGCTGTCGCAGGTCGAGCCGGAGAACCAGCTTTTCTGGCAACTCGTCATCTCTGGTGTGATTATTACCGCGGTCAGCCCGCTCTTTGGCGAATTGCTGCGCGAGCCGACCGCGCTGCATATTTCGGGCCTGCTGTTTCAGGGCATCTGCGTTGTCTCGCTGGGCTATCTGGTGTGGTTCTGGCTGATGAAACGCTACAAAACCAGCGAGGTCACCCCATTCACGTTCCTCTCGCCGGTACTGGCAGTGCTGTTCGGTTGGGCATTTCTGGGCGAAGCACTGACCGTACATATCTGGCTTGCGCTCGGGCTGGTGATTGGCGGGATCTGGCTGGTGGCGCGCGGGTGAGTTAGTGAAATGCCGTCCCGGGCTTGACCCGGGGCCTCGATCTCAAAGGTCGCGCACAGTTCTACGAGGCCCCGGGTCAAGCCCGGGGCGGGATCAGCGCGCCTTCACCTCATCGGCCAGCGGCCAGTAAAAGTCCGGCGGTATCCCGGCCTCGGCGCGCTTTTCTTCGTTGAAGGGCGGTTTCAGACCGCCGTGGAAG
Source organism: uncultured Rhodobacterales bacterium (assembly GCA_964590545.1). GTDB lineage: Bacteria > Pseudomonadota > Alphaproteobacteria > Rhodobacterales > Rhodobacteraceae > Aliishimia. The sequence continues at coordinate 1,851 of CAZPXE010000539.1, forward strand.
TATTTGCGCACCAGATCGTGGAACACATGCACCGGGTCCAAATCCTCGCGCCCGCACAGGAAGTGGAACCATTTCGAGCCGTAGGCGACGTGGTGCACCTCTTCGGAGTAAATCACCTCCAGCGCCGCGACCGCCTGCGTGGCCTTCGCGGATTTGAAGACCTGAATCATACCGGGGGTCACATCGAGGCCGCGCGCCTCAAGCACCATCGGTACCACGGCCAGACGGCCGAGCAGATCGTCGCGCGTGTCCTCAGCTGCGCGCCACATGCCTGCATGGGCAGGCAGGGCCCCGTAATGGGAGTCCTCCGCTTCAAGACAGTCGCACATCAGATTGAAATGCTTGGATTCTTCATCCGCCGACTTCACCCAATCATCATAAAATCCCATCGGCATTTTTACATGGCCAAACCGGGCGATGATGTCCCAATGCAAATCGACCGCGTTCAGCTCAATATGCGCCACCGCATGCAGCAGTGCGATCCGCCCTTGGGGCGAGCCGGGACGGCGGCGCGGTACATCGCGCGGGTCTAGCAGTTCGGGCTTTTCGGGCCGCGATGGGTGCAAGGGGGGCGAAGCGGTTCCCACCGGGATGGGCGTGCCGCCTTGCTTGCGCGAAGCACGCCAAGCCGCGGCATGTTCACGGCTCAGCTTGGTCTTGGCGCGGCCATCCGCGCAAGTAAGCACCTCGCTCGCCATCTCTGTTAGTGTTTTCATACTGTTAAGGAGCTTACTTCTTCCAGATCGCCTTCGTCGCTTCCAGCACCGCCTCTGCATGGCCGGGCACTTTCACCTTATGCCACGCCTGCGCCACGCGCCCATCGCTGTCAATCAGGAATGTCGAACGTTCGA
>CAZPXE010000540.1:0-2694 GCA_964590545.1 uncultured Rhodobacterales bacterium
CCCAAGTTTCCGCTTCGAGCGGGCGGCGGGTGATTTCATTGATCTCTTCGCGTGGGACAATTTGTGTGGCCCCCAAAGACGTGAGGTAATCCGCAGTTTCAGGGCGTCCCGTCACGGCGGCCACCTGATGACCCAGATTGGCCAGAATCGCGGTTGCAACAGAGCCAACACCACCGGCGGCACCCGTCACCAGAACGGGGCCATCCTTGATCCCGTGATCTTCCAGCGCCATCACCGCCAGCATGGACGTAAAGCCCGCCGTGCCCACAGCCATCGCCTGACGCGTGCTAAGCCCATCGGGCAGCGGCACCAGCCAATCAGCTTTGACGCGGGCTTTTTGCCCGTAGCCGCCCCAATGCACCTCGCCCACGCGCCAGCCGGTCAGCACGACCTTATCGCCGGGCTTGTAGCGCTCGTCATCCGACGCTTCGACGGTGCCTGCAAAGTCGATCCCGCCCACATGGGGGTATTTGCGCACCAGACCGCCGCCGCCGGGCGACAGGCACAGCCCGTCCTTATAGTTCACGGTGGAATACTCCACCGCCACCGTTACATCGCCCTCGGGCAATTGGTCTTCGGTGATTTCGGTGACGGTTATGTCGACCGCTTTGCTGTCTTCATCCGGCTTGGTGATGAGTAATGCGTTGAAACCCATAAGTATTCTCCTGTGTCAATGGCGGCCCGTCGCGGGGCTACAGCCAGAATTTTTCTTTCACAATCGCAGGGCGCATGCCGTCCTGCGTCTCAACTTCCAAAGCGGTACCGGGGTCCCAATGGGTCATCTTGACCATGCCCATGGCAACGCCTGTCCCGAAATCCGGACTGTGCGCAGCAGAGGTCACCTGCCCCACTTTCTTGGCCCCAGCATAAAGCGGCCAAGCCCGATCACAGGGCGGCAGATCGCCCGAAATCTCGATGGGTCGCACCTGTTGCACCGGACCTTCCTTCGCCACCCGCAAGAGCGCATCGCGCCCAATACAGCCGATAGCTGTCCAAGTATCGCAGAAGCGTTGCAAGCCGCATTCATGGGGCGTGTTATCGTCGGTCATGTCATTGCCGTAGCTCAGCAATCCACCCTCGATCCGTTCGATCCCGTTGGGACAGCCTGCCCGCACGTTCAGGTCTTCGCCCGCTGTCATCAGCGCGTTCCACAGCGGCATGCCGATCTCGCTGCCCTCAACGTAAATCTCGAACCCACCCTGTTTCGAGTAGCCAGAGCGTGCGATGGCCAGATCGTACCCTTCGAACTGGAACATATCGAAACGGAAAAAGCGGATATCGCGCACCCGATCGCCAAAGACGCGGGCCATCAATTCCTCGGACTTGGGCCCTTGAATGGCCAGCGGCGATACGTCCGGCTCATCCACCAGCACATCGAGGCGATAGCCATTGGCGATCCCCTTGACCCACAACAATAAATCACTGTCGGCAATGGAAATCCACCAACGATCCTCGGCCAGCTTCACCGCGACAGGATCGTTCAACATCCCGCCCGTCTCGTCGACGATCGGCACATAGTAACACTGACCCGGCAGCATGGGGCGCAAATCGCGCGGGGTGAGCATTTGCATCAACCGCTGCGCATCGGGGCCGCGCAGTTCCACCTGCCGCTCGACCGAGACGTCCCAGATTTGCACATGGTCCTTCAGGTGCCGGTAATCGGCTTCGACGCTTTCGAAGACCGTGGGCAATAACATGCGGTTATAGATGGTGTAGGCAGACACACCTGCTGCCTCAACACCTTCAGAAAACGGTGTGCGGCGCAGCCGCCTGGAGTGGGATATGAGCGTCATAATTCAACTCTCCGGCATGAAAACGAGGTCGCTGACCGGAGCGTTTTGCCCTGAACCGGTCAACATAGCATGAACCTGACCCCGGTGATGGGTCTGGTGATTGAAGAAATGCATCACGCAAGTGGCCATCGGACGGCTGAGTGTCTTGCCCGCAATGCCCGAATACCATTCCAGATCATCCGCCAGATCGAGGTTCGACAATTGCCGCGCCCACAGGCTGATCTTGCCATCCATCCGGAACCGCTCGGCGCTCCACACGCCAATCGTCGGAGTGATTTCGGAATGTTGCTCGGCCCCCACTTCGGGCGGTGCGACAGACGGATCAAACCGGCTCATCCACAACGTGTCACCCCAAAGCACATGGTTCAACGTAGCAAAGATAGAGCCAAAGAAAGCGCCACGATCAGCCCGCAGTGCAGCCTCATCCATCACATCAACTATGTCCGTCAGTTGTTTGTTTTGCCACGTATTATAGCGCGCCATTTGGCGAACGTAATAGGCGTCGATCACAGGTTGGGACCTTTCCAGTCGATCGCGCAGATCTCGGCAGAGCGGCCATCGAAATCCCACACCCGGCCAAACGCACGCACGCGGCCTTTCGTGGCCGTTGCCACGGTAATATCGGGGCCCATCCAATATTCGGTGTTCACTGCAACAATCGGCCCGCCATCTTTGCCCGGAACCGGGCGCACAGCGCCTTGAATTTTCTTGCCAACCATCAGGCGGCGTTCGTCCCCTTCGGTCGTGAACTCGATCGGCGCGCGTTCCGCGCCCAAGAACTCTGCGACCAGCACTTTGAACAAACCGGTGGTCCCTTTGGCCTGCCCAGAAAAGATCTGAACCAGCCCGTGGAACGCTTTGTGGTCAGCGCGTTCGTCGATATAAGCCGCCGCTTTCCAAC
>CAZPXE010000541.1:0-2691 GCA_964590545.1 uncultured Rhodobacterales bacterium
GCGGGTCGATGTCGCCGTTTACGGCTTGGGTGATGCTCAAGGGGTTGGAAACGCTGGATTTGCGGGTGCGGGCGCAATGTTCCAGCGCGCATGTGCTGGCACAGACGTTGGATGGGCATAAGAAACTGGCGCGGGTGATCTATCCGGGGCTGGAAAGCCATCCGCAGAATGCGTTGATCCAGCGCCAGATGCGCGGCAAGGGCGGCACGGTTCTGTCACTGGACCTCAAGGGCGGCAAGGACGCGGCGTTTCGCTTCCTGAATGCGTTGGAGGTGGCGGTGATTTCGAACAATCTGGGGGACGCCAAGTCGATCCTGACCCATCCGGCGACGACAACGCATCAACGCTTGAGCGAAGAGCAGCGCGACAGCTTGGGAATCACACCGGGGCTGGTGCGCTTTTCGGTCGGGATCGAAGACCCGGAAGATCTGGTGGCGGATGCGTTGCAGGCGTTGGAGGCGGCGTAAGCTTAACCGTCATTCGCCGCGCCAAAGCCAGACCGCCCCCCTGGGCTGGCTTTTTGGCTGACCTTGGCGCGCCCTTCCTTCTGCGCGGCAAGGTTGCTGTGATAAATCACGTCGGAACGCAGGTTGCGAGGGCCACCCCGCAGTCTGGCTTTGGCGCGGCTCGCGTTTGCGAGCGGATTTCTTTTCCAACGCACCCCGCATACGCCCCGGCACGGCCAGCGCGACAATCCCTATCCGTGCCAAGGGGTTGTTCGCGCAACCAGTACAATCCCAGGTGGCTTCCTAAGCCGCCACCTGTCCATTTCAACGCAAAAATATCCTGATTTTTCCGGGACTTTTCGTGAACCGGGGCCAGTTTTCACACGTATCTGTGATAGACATGGTATCTCTCCGCCGGGGAGCATACCTTTCAGAAACAATATGAAAGGGGGGCTACTTCTATGAATATTCATACGCCCGAATTGACGACAATACCCGAACGTGACGAAGCTGAAGCGGCGCTGGATGTGCTGCGGCGCTGGGCCTCGAGCGCAACGACAACAGACATTATCGAGTTGGACCCGTCCGTGGCGCGGTTGGTGCCGAACGGCGATGGGGTGGACTATCCGTCCTTCTCGCGCGCCTACCCGGAGGGGTTCGCGGTCGATACTGCCTATAAGGACACGCTGCCTGACCTGCAAAACGGGCCGTCCAGCCTGATCCGGGGGGCGAACCAGCAGATTCAGCATGTGGGGATTTCGAATTTCCGCCTGCCGGTGCGATTCCAGACCCGCGACAATGGCGACAAGACGCTGGAAACCTCGGTCACAGGCACGGTCAGCCTTGAGGCGGACAAGAAGGGCATCAACATGTCCCGCATCATGCGCAGCTTTTACAAGCACGCGGATGCAAGTTTCAGCTTTGAGGTGATCGAAGCGGCGCTGGACGACTATAAAACCGACCTTGAAAGCTTCGACGCCCGTATTCAGATGCGGTTCAGCTTTCCGATGAAAATAGAGAGCCTTCGCTCTGGACTGTCGGGCTATCAATATTACGACATCGCGTTGGAACTGGTCGAGCAGGCCGGGGTCCGCAAGAAGATCATGCATCTGGACTACGTGTATTCGTCCACTTGCCCGTGTTCTTTGGAACTCAGCGAACATGCCCGCGCCACGCGGGGGCAACTGGCCACGCCGCACTCGCAACGCTCGGTCGCGCGGGTGTCGGTGGTGCTGGACCCGAAGGCATCGACATTGTGGTTCGAAGACCTGATCGAGGCGTGCCGCCGCGCTGTGCCGACGGAAACACAGGTGATGGTCAAGCGCGAGGATGAACAAGCCTTTGCGGAACTGAACGCAGCCAACCCGATCTTTGTCGAAGACGCCGCGCGGCTGTTCTGCGCGCAGCTTCTGGCCGATCATCGCGTTGGCGATTTCCGAGTGGTTGCCAGCCATCAGGAGAGCCTGCACAGCCACGACGCCGTGTCGATCCTGACCGAGGGTGAGACATTTGCCCAAGACAGCATCGACCCGCGCATGTTCCAGACGCTGTTCCACACCGGATAAACGCAACCCGCCCCGGCTCAGGTCCGGGGTGGGTCGTCGCGCCGGAATCGCATGTTTTCTGCCTAAAATTGCGCCGTGTTGCCGCAGTATGCTGCATTGCGGCGTCGATGCCCTTCTGCACCGCAGCATTTTTTGTTACTATTGTCCCGATTAGAGAAGGATGACGAGTCGATGACCAACCTGACTGATATGATGTTCGCGCCGCTGAGCTCCGGCATCGCCATGAGCGCGATGGCCGCGAAGGCGTTTGAGCAATCGCTGCGCCAGCAGCAGGCGATGACGAAGATGATGATGCACACATTCGAAGGCCAGATGCGCGCGTCGCAGGTGCTGATGACTGTGGCGGTTGAGACGGCAGAGCCAGCCGCGTTCAAGCGCAGCCCAGCCCCGGCCCCGACCCCGGTAGCGAAGCCGAAGGCGGCGGAAAAGCCCAAGGCAGAGGCCAAGCCCAAAGCGAAGGCGAAGCCTGCGGCGATGCCCGAAGCAACAGCAGCCCCGAAACCGAAAGCCGCGCCGAAGCCGAAAGCTGCGCCGACGCCGAAAGTTGCGCCGACGCCAGCGGTTAAGGCCGCGCCGAAGGTCGAGGCAAAGCCAGCGCCTGCGCCTAAACCTGCCGCCAAAACCGAACAAAAGCCGGTTGAGAAAGCTATGGAAGCGTTGAAAGCAACGCCGACGCCTGC
>CAZPXE010000542.1:0-2690 GCA_964590545.1 uncultured Rhodobacterales bacterium
ACAACCCGCAGCGCCGCTTGCCGGACGATCAGCGCGGCATGTTCGAGAAGAACGGATGGGAGATTGTCGACGCCGCCCAGCCCGCGCATAACACCCCGCCGCCGCTGTGCTATTCCTCCACATGGCTCAGCATGAACGTGCTGGTGCTGGACCCCAAGACCGTTTGCGTCGAGAAATCCGAGGTCTATCAGGCCGAGCAGATGGATAAGTTGGGCATGGAAGTGGTCGAGGTCGAGCTGCGCGACGCCTACGCCTTTGGCGGCGGGCTGCATTGCTGCACGGCGGATGTGTACCGCGATGGGACATGCGAGGATTACTTCCCGCAGCAGTAACCCGCGACACGCTGCGACGGGCCGCGCTCCCTTGGGTGGGCCCGGCCCGTCAGAACTTCCCGTTGTCGTTCTTCCATTGCGCTTTGGGGGCAACGGTTTCGGTCGTGTCCCAATGCTCGACGATGCGCCCGTTCTCGACCCGAAACAGGTCATAGAAGGCCGTATGCGCGCCCGACTTGTCCCCTTCACAAACGCTGAGTGCGAATTGGCCACAGGCGAGCACGCGGTGCAGGGTTTGGTAGCGGATATCGCCGCAAAGCGCATCGCGCAGGGTGGCCACGCCATCCATCATATCGGGGTTGTGTTCGGCATAATCCGGCGCAATGAACTGCTCTAACGTGTCCAGTGCGCCCCCGATCAGCGCCGTGTTTACAAAGCTGCGCACGAGAGTACGGGTGTCTTCGCTCGCCGCAATGTCCCCGGCCCCTGTCGGACCATCCACCATCGAGCGGCCTGAGCCATTCGGGCCGCGCCGGGCGCAGATATTGTCCCAATGCTCAACCGCTTGACCATCCTCGAAGCGGAACACTTCAAAGCAGATTTTCCGGCTGGAGAAGTCGTATTCCATATGCGCGAAGACAAAATCGCCATCCTCGAACCCGCGCACCATGTTCACCTTGGGTCCGGTTTTCGACAATTGCGCAAACAGCTCGGCCAGCCCTGCGCTGCCTTCATGGGTCTGCGGATTGTGCTGGATGTAACGCGCCTCATTCACCACGGCGACCGGGCCGGGATCGCCAGTTTCGATACTTTTCAGCAGTGCGTTGATCTGCGCGACCTTGTCCATGTGCTAGCCCCTTTTGGTCTTCATCCGCGCAAACCCTAGAAGCGGCGTGCGGATCAGGCAAGCTGGCGCATTCTGCCATGGCGGAGCGCACAAACTGGCACTACAGTCGGCACGCGAAATCCTATCTACGCAAAGCACTGGACAAAAGGGGAGGCTTCACATGCTTGATACAATGACGGACCTGCGCGGGATGCTGTCTGATCCCAGCCTGCTGGAAACCCGCGCCTATATTGGCGGCGCTTGGGTTGAGGGCGACAAAGGCACGTTCAAGGTGACCAACCCGGCGCGCGGAGATGTGCTGGCCGAGGTGGCCGATCTGAGCCGCGCACAGGTGGCGGGCGCGATTGCGCAGGCGGAAGCGGCGCAAAAAGGCTGGGCGGCCAAGACCGGCAAAGAACGCGGCACCATTTTACGCGCATGGTTCAACCTGATGATGGAGAACCAGCGCGATCTGGCGCTGATCCTGACGGCCGAACAGGGCAAACCGCTGGCCGAAGCGATGGGCGAGATTGCCTATGGCGCGTCCTTCGTTGAATATTTCGCGGAAGAGGCCAAGCGCATCTATGGCGAGACGATCCCCGGTCACTTGCCCAACGCACGTATCCAAGTCTGGAAACAGCCCATCGGTGTGGCCGCCTCGATCACCCCGTGGAACTTCCCCAACGCGATGATCACCCGCAAAGCTGGCCCCGCGCTGGCGGCGGGCTGCGCGTTTGTGGCGCGTCCGGCGGACCTGACACCGCTTTCAGCCATCGCCTTAGGCGTGTTGGCGGAACGGGCCGGGCTGCCTGCGGGTATCCTGAGCATTGTCACCACGACCGACGCCTCCGACACGGGCAAGGAGTTCTGCGAGAACCCCACTGTGCGCAAGCTGACCTTCACCGGATCGACTGCGGTGGGCCGGATCCTGCTACAGCAAGCTGCCGATCAGGTGATGAAATGCTCGATGGAGTTGGGCGGCAACGCGCCGTTTATCGTGTTTGATGATGCCGATCTGGATGCCGCCGTCGAAGGCGCGATGATGTGCAAGTTCCGCAATGCCGGGCAAACCTGCGTGTGCGCAAACCGCATCTATGTGCAGGCCGGGGTCTATGACGCCTTTGCCGAAAAGCTGAAAGCCGCGACCGAGGCGCTGCAAGTGGGTGACGGGCTGACCGATGGGGTGACGACCGGGCCGCTGATCTCGGACGCCGCGATTGCCAAGGTGCAGGACCATCTGGCCGACGCCACCGCCAAGGGCGGCGCTGTCATGACGGGCGGGCTGCCGCATGATCTGGGCGGGACGTTCTTCCAGCCCACCATCGTCACCGGCGTCACGCAAGACATGAAAGTCGCCACCGAAGAAACCTTCGGCCCCCTCGCGCCCCTGTTCAAATTCGAGAACGAGGATGAGGTGATCGCGATGGCCAATGACACGATCTTCGGCCTCGCCGCCTATTTCTATGCCAAGGACCTGAGCCGTGTGTACAAGGTCGCCGAGGCGCTGGAATACGGGATTGTCGGGATCAACACGGGCATCATCTCAACCGAGCTGGGCCCGTTCGGCGGCATCAAGCAATCCGGGCTGGGCC
>CAZPXE010000543.1:0-2681 GCA_964590545.1 uncultured Rhodobacterales bacterium
TTTTGGCCGATGCGCACGCCTTCGGGATTGTACCCATAGGCCCCAAAGGGCGAGGTGCCCGCCGTTCCAATCCATTTGCTGCCGCCTTGGTGGCGCTTTTCTTGCTCTTTCAGACGCTCTTTGAGGGTCTCCATCAACTTGTCGAACCCGCCAAGCGCTTCGATTTCCTTGCGCTCTTCCTCACTCAGATGCTTTTCGGCCATTTTCTCAAGCCAGTCGGCGGGGATGTCCACGGCTTCCAGCACTTGGTCCATGCTGATCTGCTCCAACCCGTCAAAGGCGGCGGCAAAGGCGCGGTCGAACTTGTCGATGTTGCGTTCGTCCTTCACCATCGACACGCGGGCCAGATAATAGAATGCCTCGGGGTCATAGGTCGCCAGCCCGGTTTTCAGCCCCTCAAGAAAGGACAAAAACTCGCGCAAAGACACCGGCACGCCGGATTTCCGCAGATGTTCAAAGAAGGGTAGGAACATGAAAAGACCCCGTTTCGCCTGTTCTCTGCAGACCTAGCGCGCCGGGGGCGAAAGCGCCAGTCTGACGCTACGCGCGCGCTCGTTCATCTTGGCGGGTTAGATGCGCCTTCGACGCCAGCCCTCAAAATTGCATCCGCCAGCCGGTTGCCGCTGTGACGGTCGGCTTATTGCTGAACGGGGCTTGTTCAATGCGCAGCGACGCATCCCACACACCCCGTGCCGCTTGATGGGTATAGCCTATGCCCGCGGATAGACGGGTGCGGTTTTCTACCTCTGCCGGATCCAGTGCGAAGTTGGACAGGCCGGGGGTATCGCTGGTGCCGGTCAGCGCGGCGCTGGTGCGGTGCCAGTCATGCTCTACCGCGCCTGTCTAGGCGCAGCGTCCCGCGCGGGCCGATCTGCCAATCGCTATGCAGGCCGAGCGTCAGCAGCGTGGCGCGCTCGGTATAGCTGTCATAGCTGACCGGAAACACCGCGCCCGAGGTTTCGGTATATGCGCCGCGATGGGTTTCGCTGAAAGCGAGGCGGGCGAAGGGGGTTAGGCGCGCTGCGGCGCGCGTCAGCGGTTTGGATAGCTCCAACAGCAGTGCCGCGCTGGTCAGTGGTGCGCGCCCACTGCCGCTTTCCGTATCCGGCACGCCGGACGGGCGCGACAGACGCACCGTGCCGCCGGAGCCGACCAAGGCCACCCGCCAATCCAGCGCCGCACGTCCTGCAATGGAGAACCCGGCCAATGTCAGATCGCCACGCAGGCCAGTGCCACGCAGCGCGTCATCGCCACTGCGCAGACCGATCAGCCCCGAAAAGCGCAGCCCGCTTGCGGTGTTTGCGGTGATTTCCGCTGTGCCAATCCTCGCAGACAGGCCGTCGTCCCCTTCGGAGACCGCCGCCCCAAGCCGCAGCGACACCGGGCGCGCCGGGCCAGAGCCACTGACCACCGCTGGCGCGGGCAGGGGGGCGACGCCGGTGCCAAACGCCCCCCGCGTCAGCCCGCCCAGCACTTGCGCCGCCTGCATTTGCCGCGCGGCGCCAGTGGTGATCTGCTGCGCTGTGGCTGCCATATCCAGCAGGCGGTCCGCGCGCCAGATGAAGGGGCGATTGTCAAAATCGGTCCCGAAGGCGTGCCCGACAATGATGGTGCCATCATCGCTGACAAATTGCGCAAAGGCGCCGCTGGCCCCCTCCAAAAGCCCGAGGTCGTGCGCCCCGGTGCGTTCTGTCCACCGAAATGCACGCCCCGCTGCGCTCCCGACAATCACGCGACCATCCGCGCTGACATCCCGCGCCGATGAGCGGCTGACATCGCCTCCGTGCAGCCCGCTCAGATATTCCATTCCGGTCGCTGCCGTCCAGCGCATCGCATATTCGCCGCTGTAGCCGACAATGGTTCGGCCATCTGCACTGACAGCATAAGCGCCGGAGCTTTCGCTCGGATCGCCCGCGGCACCCAGATCGACCAACCCCGTCGAGGCCGTCCACATGACGGCTCGGGCGGCACGCGTGTCAGGTGTGGGCGTCAAACGCGGTGCGGGGTCAGGTTCCGGCGCAGTGGTTTGGGTAATAATGGGGTTCGGTTCCGGCCAAACGGCAATGAAGGTCCCATCGTCCTGTTCGACAAATGTTGCCTGGACTGCAGTTACGCAAACACAGGATGATGTATCGAGGTTGCTCGATCCAACAACCACTGAGCCGTCGTTATTGGTTGCCGTCGCGGTAGACGTGTCGTGGCCTGACAAAACGCCCAGGTTTTGAATGCCGTCTGCCGCACTCCACCGGAAAGCACGGTATCTGGAAGGCGTCGAATCCGTGTAGGACAAACCGACAACCACACGCCCATCATCACTGATCCCTTCAGCGCGAGACTCGGTGAAGGACGGCCCCAAAGTGCCAAGCAAAAGCGGCGCGCCGTTGCCATCCCAAATCGCGGCTTGTAGACCAACTCGCCCGGCCAGCACGCTACCATCGGAACTCAGCCCGGCGATGTCGTCCAAGACGTTTGCGTCGCGGAAGCCGTCTTTTAAGCTCCACAGCATCCGGTCTTCGCGCCGGGGGGCACGCGCATAGCTCACCAAACCAAACACGCGGCCATCTCCGCTGAGCGCAGAGACAAAACCCCGGTCAAAATCGGCAGTTACAGGCAGAGCAGGAAGCTCCTCCAACCCAAGGCGCAGATCGCTCTGGGCCAGAGCGCCAAAGGCGGGCAGGGCG
>CAZPXE010000544.1:0-2673 GCA_964590545.1 uncultured Rhodobacterales bacterium
GACTCACAGCGGGGGGCTGACTGGTGTTACGCGTCCCGGGCTTGACCCGGGGCATCGATGAACATTGAGGCCGCTTTGACCTGCGAGGCCCCGGATCACGTCCGGGGCGGGTGGGGTCAGCCTCAACGCTCCTTCACATAGGGCTCCCCGCCTGCACGCGGCGGGATCGCTTTGCCGACGAACCCTGCGAGGATAATCACTGTCATGATAAAGGGCAGGGCGCTTAGCAATTGCCCCTGCACATCGACGCCCAGAATGGCTTTCACAACATCCGGCCGGATTTCGAAAGCAGCAAACAGACCGAACAGCAAGCAGGTCCACATCGCATACCAAGGCCGCCATTTGGCGAAAATCAACGCAGCCAGAGCAATAAACCCGCGCCCCGATGACATATCCTTGGTAAAGCTGCCCACCAGCGCGATGGACAGGTACGCCCCTGCCAGTCCGCAAAGCACACCGCAAATCAACACCGCTTGGTAGCGCAGCAAGATCACCGAAATCCCCGCCGTATCCACAGCCTCGGGGTTCTCGCCTACAGCGCGCAAGCGCAGTCCGAACCGTGTGCGGAACAGCAGCCACCATGTAAACGGCACCGCCGCGAAGGCGATATAAACAAAGATCGCATGGCCAGACAGCAGGTCGGCATAGATCGGCCCAAAAATGGGAACCGTAGCCAGTTGATCGGCAAAGGGTAGGGTAATCTCTTGAAATCGCGCCGCTCCGTCGACTGACGGGGTGCGCCCCCCTTGCCGGAACCAATCCTGCGCCAGCAAAACGGTCATCCCCGCGGCCAAAAAGTTGATGGCCACGCCTGAGATGAGCTGATTGCCACGAAAGGTGATCGAGGCCACGCCATGCAAGCCGCTCAGCGCAACCGAAGCGCAAATCCCAGCCCCCAGACCAAGCCAGGCTGACCCGGTCGTGGCGGCAAAGGCGGCGGATATGCAGGCCGCCATCAATATCTTGCCCTCCAGACCGATGTCGAAAATCCCCGCACGCTCGGAGTACAGCCCGGCAAGACAGGCCAGCAACAGCGGCGTCGCATAGCGCAGCGTTGTGTCGAGTAGTTGGATAAGCGTTTCAAAATCCATGACTTACACCTCCCGCCGCATCGCCAGAAACAACCGTTCCAGCGGCATGCGTACCATATTGTCAAGCGCGCCGGTCAGTAGGATCACAATGGCCTGAATGACCACAATCAACTCCCTCGGAATGCCCGTCCACAGCGCCAATTCGGCACCGCCCTGATAGAGGAACCCGAACAAAAGCGCCGCCAGCAACACGCCAATCGGATGCGATCGGCCCATCAACGCCACCGCGATACCGATGAACCCCGCGCCTTCGGTCATGTTCAAGATTAGCCGCTCCGCCTCGCCTTGCGTGGTGTTCACGGCCATCATCCCCGCAAGCGCGCCAGAGATCAGCATGGCAACGACGGTAATTTTGGTCAGAGAAATACCCGCATATTTGGCTCCGCTCTCACTGAATCCAAAGGACCGGATTTCATAGCCCAGTCGCGTGCGCCAGATCAGCAGCCAAACGCCGACACAGGCCAACAGCGCCAAAAAGAATGACACATTGGCCGGCGCATTGCTGAACATCTTCCCAAAGCCCAGCAGCGCGGCCATGTCCTCGAATGTTGGCAAATGGGTGGCCGCCGGGAAATTCGCCGTCGCCGGGTCCATCGCGCCCGCCGGTTTCAGAACATTGACCAGCAAATAGACCATCAGCGAGGTCGCGATGTAGTTAAACATGATCGTGGTGATCACGATATGACTGCCGCGTTTTGCCTGCAGCCACGCGGGAATCGCTGCCCAGGCCGCGCCGAACAGCATCGCGGCAACGGATGCGCCAAGGATCGCCAGCGTCCAATGCGGCCAAGGTATATACAAGCAGGCGAGAGCCACGCCAAGCCCGCCCAGCGTCGCTTGCCCTTCGCCCCCGATATTGAACAGCCGGGCATGGAACGCGACCGAAACGGCGAGGCCGGTGAAGATGAAATTCGTTGTGTAATACAGCATATAGCCAATGCCCGACGAGCGCAGCAGCGTGCCCTCAATCATCAGCCACAGTGCGTCCATCGGGCTTTCGCCAATCGCCAGAATGACCAGCGCCGACAGGATTGCCGCCAGTAGCAGCGAGATCAGAGGCACCAGAACGACCTCGGCCCATTTCGGCATGGTTTGCATCGCGCTGCCCCTTTATTCCGCCGCTGTCGCGGTCTGTGTGATCCCGGCCATCAGAAGGCCAAGTTCTGTCTCATCTGTCTCGCCCGGCATGCGTTCGCCCATGATTTGACCGTCGAACATCACGGCGATGCGGTCCGAAAGCCCCATGATTTCATCAAGTTCGACCGAGACGAGCAGGATCGCTTTGCCTTCATCCCGCAGCGCGACGATCTGCTGATGGATGAACTCAATCGCACCGATATCCACGCCGCGCGTGGGCTGCCCGATCAGCAGCAGGTCAGGCTTGCGCTCAATCTCGCGGGCCAAGACGATCTTTTGTTGGTTGCCGCCGGAAAAGTTTTTCGCGGTTAGTTTCGGGTTCGGCGGGCGCACGTCGAAGCGCTCCATCTTGCCTTCCGTATCGGCCCGGATCGCGGCGTTGTTCATCAGAATACCGGATTGGTATTCGGGCGCGTGGTGATAGCCGAAGGCGACATTCTCCCAC
>CAZPXE010000545.1:0-2672 GCA_964590545.1 uncultured Rhodobacterales bacterium
GGACCGAGCCATAGAGGAACACAATCGAAAGACAGTGGAACGGGTTGTAGTAAAGGTTGCCGTAGCGGATCGAGAAGGCCGTGGTCCAGTCAAGGTGCGGGAAGATGCCATAAGGCACAGCCTCGGACCAAGATCCCATCAGGATCGGACGGAACAGACCCAGCACAAGGAACAGCCAGATCGCCGACAAGAACGCCCAAGCGACGTGTTTGCCCATGCGGTGCTGTTGCGCCAGCAGGTAGGTCCGCAGCCACCAAGTCATGACCGACACCAGCAGGAAGAAACTGGCGATGATATACCAGCCACCCGCGTCGAGCGGCGGCATGGACAGACCATATTCCGGGGCGGGCGGTTCCAGCGCGAGCCAGAACAGTTGCCGCAGGAATTCAGGCAAGCTGTAGCCGACCTGCGCCAGCATGTTCATCCCCACGATCACGAACCAGATCAGACCGGTGGCGAGTGAGACAACACCCGTCCAGCCCAGATAGATCGGCCCAAGCTGCGCGTTGCCCACCCAGCCTACGAGGGTTGAGAAGAATGGCGCGCCGGAACGTTCCGCCATCATGTTCTTCTCGTCGTTTTCCATGCCCCACTCAGGCGTGCCTTGCACCTGTACCTGCGTGAAGATGTTTTGATATTCGGGATACATCAGTGGCATGGATCAAATCCCCAGATTGGAGCCCCAGATGGGCAGTTCGAGCCACCAGTTCCACCACTCAGGCCAGCCAGACGTCCAGACCGGGCCAGAGATGATGATACAAACAGCACTGAAGAATACGGCGTTGATCGCCAGCAGGAACCCGACACGGTGAATGCCCAATGTGCCGACCGAATAGCCAATGAAATCGCGGAAGAACGTGTCTTCGTGATCCGGCGTTTTCATCTCTTCACCCTTTTCCGGGTTCGCAGCGGACAGGATCAGTGCGCCGTGCAGGGCAAGGGCCAGCGTGGTGGTGAAGAACAGCGTCACCGCCAGCATGTGGGCCGGGTTGTAATGGAAATGCAGATAGGCATAGCCGGTGTTGCTCACCCAATCGAGGTGGCTGAAAATGCCATAGGGGAAGCCATGCCCCCATGCGCCCATCAGCAGCGGGCGGAAGATCACCAGCGTGACATAGGCCAGAATGGCAAAGCTGAAGGCGAAAGGAACGTGATAGCCCATGCCCAGCTTGCGACAAATCTCAACCTCGCGCAGCGCCCATGAACAGAAGGCCCCGGTCGCGCAAATCGTGATGATCTGCCACAGCCCGCCCTCCAGCAGCGGCGCAAGCCCCAGACCATAGCTAAGGTCCGGCGGCGCAATGTTGATCAACCAAGGGTTAAATGTGCCTTGCTGGGACGCGCCCCAGAAGATCAGCACAGTTCCGAGCAGGGCAAAAAACGCGCCAGTGACGCCAAAGAAGCCAACATAAAACGGGCCGACCCAGAAGTCGAACAGATCGCCCCCGATCAGCGTCCCGCCTCGGACGCGGTATTTTCTTTCGAAGGTGAGCAAGGCCATCTTCTGTTTCCTTCGTACTCGGCGCGACGTCGGCGTCTCGCCCGTTTTAGGTCGTTTGGTTTGCTGCGGGCGGGCGGGGGCGCACTGTCGCCCCGCCCGCAGCTATGTCTTGGTCAACTCGAACAGGTCTTAGTTCGCGGCTTGCGCGGCGATTTCGAACCAGTTGAAGTGATCAGTGCTCAGCAGGACGAGGTGAATCATCGCTGCCAGCAGGAACAGGAAAACGCCTTGTGCAACAAACACGCGGCGTGGATCGAAGATGAGCCAGATCTTGTAAAACTTAGCCATTGTTCAATCCTTCCTCAGAACCACGGGCGCCAGATGAACACTGCCAAGTGAGCGATGACGGCAACGGCCGAAAACAGCCAGAGCCCGCTCATATAGACAGAGTGCAATTCCTGCGCCTGTTCGTCTGTGAGACCTGTGAAGGACAGGTCGCTTCTATCAGCCATAAGAATTCCTCCGGAATATTATGCTGACGCCGCGCTCCCCGCGGCTGGGTTGGGCAGGGTTTCCCCCACCCGGCTCTGCCTGCCGTTTTCGGGCAGCCAGTCTCGACATCGCTCAGGCGCACGTCAGAGCGAAAATTTCGGTTCGGCCGCTTGCTCAGGCCGAGAAAATCATGGGCGTGATGATGCGTGCCTGTGACCAGGCCCGGGCTACAGGGCCACGGTCTGTCAGGCTGCGCGATCGGATCGCGGCCAGCGCCCATGTCAGGATCGCAAGCGGCAATGTCGCCACGAAAATGATTGCGAAATAGACCATGAATTCGGTCTTCTCGTTATAGGGCTTGCGCGCCTGCTCCTGCTTGGATGTTGCAGGCGTGTCTGTCGTCAGGTCCGTCATGTGGGCTGTCCTCCTCCACTGTCCCCATTGCCGTCCTCCCCGGCAATGGCTGGATCGAGCGCGCGCACCGTCTCGATCACCACCCGGTCAGCGCCTTGCGCCAACGCGGCTTTTTCTGCGGCATCCCTAAGGGTTTTGGCCGCGGAAATACGTGTCAGGATGGGATGCGTTTCGACGATGCGGTCCAGCATCGCCTGTGCATCGTCATCCCATGGGAAATCGCGCCTCAGCGAGGTCGGCGTCGCCTCCACACTGTCCATTTCCGTGCCCAATGGCAGGATGTGGAACAGGGCATCAAACAGCCCGTTGCAGATTTCCTGAATAA